>JAZQWV010000031.1:0-108685 GCA_045632525.1 Candidatus Fimenecus sp. | reverse complement strand
AATGCGGTGGTGCTCTTGGTGAAACTTGTGCATTAGCACTTCTCATCGGTGGTATTTACCTTATTGTACGTAAGGTTATCACATGGCACATTCCAGTTGCATTTATCGGCACAACATTCCTCTTCACATTGGCACTTGAAGGTGGCAACCTTGAAACAACACTCGCTTGGGTGCTTTCAGGTGGACTTATGATTGGTGCTTTCTTCATGGCAACTGATTATGTTACATCACCAAGCACAGCAAAGGGTAAGCTTATTTTCGGTATCGGCGCAGGTGTAATCACCGTGCTTATCCGTTTCTTTGGTGGTTATCCAGAAGGTGTATCATTCGCAATTCTTCTTATGAACATTGTAAATCCTTACATAGATTCATTAACACCTAGAAAATTGTTTGGAGGTAAGAAATAATGAAAAATTACATTAGAAGTATTATCTCTCTTACAGTTATTTTTGCAGTAGTTGTTGTTGCTCTTGCTGCAACAAACACTATAACAGCACCAATCATTGAAAAGAATGCAGGTGCTGCAGCAAACGAAGCATTACTTGTTGTAATGCCAGATGGCGGCGAATTCACAGCTGCTGATTTAACACAATATACACTTCCTGCATCAGTACTTGAAGCATATACAGCTTCAAACGGTGGCGCAGTAGTAAAACTTACAGCAACAGGCTATGGTCCTGATATGATTATTATGTGTGGCGTTGACGCAGATGGTAATGTAACAGGTACAGTTTGTCTTTCAAGTAACGAAACTCTCGGTGTTGAAAAGACTTACGGCGACACATTAAAAGGTGCAACAATCGACACAATTGACGGCATTGCAACTGTTTCAGGTGCAACAATGACAACTGGTGCATATAAAAACGCAGTTAAAGATGCTATCAATACTGCAACTATCCTTGGTGGTGGTAGCGCAGATATCCGTTCACCTGAAGAAATTCTTGCAGATAATCTCAATACAGCACTTCCAACAGGCGAAGGCAAGTTTACAGAAGTATTTATTTCTGAAAAACTTGAAAATGTATCTGCAATTTATGAAGCAGACAACGGTGCAGGCTTTGTTTATGTGACAAAATCAGGCGAAGAAGAAATCTTTGTTGGTGTTGACGCTAATGGTGCAGTAGTTTCAGAAGCAACAGATGATGTTAAAGCAACTGTTGAAGCAGCTGCAAAGATTATGCTTAAAGTAACACTTAAAGAAATCGATATTACAAAATATGCTGATATGCCTGCAAATGTAGACAAAGCATATAAAACAAATAACGGTAACTATGTTCTTGAAATCCATGCATCAGGTTTCGGTAAGAATGGTGACCATTACTATAACCCATCAGGTGATTATATCTATATTAAGCTTGCTTTGACAAAAGATGGCGAAATCATCGCTTGTCAGACAACTAAGCAGACAGAAACAGATGGCGTAGGTTCAATTTGTGCAGACAAAGAATTCAGCGCACAATATGTTGGTAAGAACGAATCAACATATAAAGATATCGATATCGTAGCAGGTGTAACACTCACAACTCAAGGTTACAGAAACGGTATCGGCAAAGCAATTGAAGCAGTTAAAATTATGGAAGGAGTGGCTTAAATATGAGTAAACAGAACAATATGTCAATTCTCTTAAAAGGTCTTCTTCGTGAAAACCCAGTTTTCGTGCTTATTCTTGGCACTTGTCCAACACTTGCAACTACAACAACAGTTGATGGTGCATTCGGTATGGGCCTTGCAACAATGGCAGTTTTAATCTGCTCAAACATCGTTATTTCATTATTACGTAAATTTATTCCAGATACAGTAAGAATTCCTTGCTATATCGTTGTTATCGCAGGTTTCGTAACAATCGTTCAGATGCTCATTCAGGCATTCATTCCTGACTTGTATGAAACATTGGGTGTTTACCTTGCACTTATTACTGTTAACTGCATTATCTTAGGTCGTGCAGAAATGTTTGCAGGTAAAAACTCAGTTGGCAAATCAGCACTTGACGGTATCGGAATGGGTATTGGCTTCACAATAGCACTTCTTTCTATGGCAATTATCCGTGAAGTTCTCGGTTCAGGCTCATTTGCAGGTAACGAAATTCCATTCCTTGTTGAAAATGGTCTTACAATCAGCGTTCTTGCAAAAGCTCCAGGCGGATTGTTGGTTTATGGTCTTCTTATTGCAGTTGTTAATAAGATTACAAAGGGTAAACTCATTAAGAAAAAAGAATTTGGTTGCGAAGGTTGCCCATCAGCGGCATCTTGCAACGGCGGTTGCGCAGAAACAGTAAAGGAGGGCGAATAAGATGGATGTTAAAGCATTGATTATTATTTTGATGTCTTCAGTTCTCGTTGATAACTATGTTCTCAACCGTTTCCTTGGTATTTGCCCATTCCTTGGCGTATCAAAGAAAGTTAATCAGTCAGTTGGTATGGGTATTGCAGTTATCTTTGTTATGCTCGTAGCAACAGCAGTTACATGGCCTATTCAGACATTTATCCTTAATGAATTTGGACTTGGCTATTTGCAGACAATTGTATTCATTCTCGTTATTGCTTCACTTGTTCAGTTTATTGAGATTTTCTTAAAGAAGACTATTCCAGCTCTTCACCAGAGCCTCGGTGTATATCTTCCACTTATCACAACAAACTGTGCAGTTCTTGGTGTAACAATCAATAACATTACAGATGGATACAACTTTATCGAATCAATGGTAAGCTCACTTGGTTGCGGTCTTGGTTTCTTGCTTGCAATGGTGCTCTTCTCAGGCATGCGTTCACGCATTGAAGAAAGCGATATTCCAGAAAGCTTTAAAGGACTTCCTGTAACTTTAGTAGCAGCATCATTCATTTCAATGGCATTCTTCGGCTTTGCCGGAATCGTTGAAAACATTCTTGCATAAGGGGAGGGTATAATGATGAATATTTTAATAGCTCTTCTTGTTGCAGTTGTAATTGGTCTTATTGCGGGTATTATGCTTGCATTGGCATCTCATTTCTTCAAGGTTGAAGAAAATGAAACAGTTAAAGCAGTTCGTGAATGTCTTCCAGGTGCTAACTGCGGTGCTTGTGGATTCGCAGGTTGTGACGCTTATGCTCAGGCAGTAGCAGAAGGCAAGGCAGAAGCAAACCTTTGCATTCCTGGTGGCCCTGATGTTGCAGGTCAGCTTTCAGCTGTTTTGGGCGTTGAAGTTAGCGTTGAAGCACCAAAAGTTGCTTATGTAAACTGTAGTGGTGACTGCTCAGCAGTAGCACAAAAAGTAGTTTATGAAGGACTTCAAAGCTGTAAAGCAGCAGCAATGGTTTATGGTGGTCCATTCTCTTGTAAATTCGGTTGTATTGGTCTTGGCGACTGTGTAGCAGAATGTCCTGTTGGTGCCATTTCTGTTAAAGATACTCTTGCAAGAATTGACCCTAAAACTTGTATAGCTTGCGGCAAATGTGTTAAAACTTGTCCTAAGGGAGTTATCTCTCTTGTTGGAGAAGACGTTGTTGTTGCAGTTGCATGCAGCAATAAAGAAAAGGGCGCAGCTGCTCGAAAAAATTGTATGAACGCTTGTCTTGGTTGCAAAAAGTGTGAAAAAACTTGTGAACACGATGCGATTAAGGTTGTTGATAATCTTGCAGTTATCGACTATGATAAGTGTGAAGACTGTGGCAAGTGTGCAGAAGTTTGTCCAACAGGTCGTTTGAAAATCGTTGATATGAAAAACGGAGTAATTGGTTGATTTTATGAAGAATAATAATTCTCAAAAAAATCAAAAATTAAGAAATGATATAATCCTTGCCGTCGTTATAGTTATTATAGCGGCGGCGGGGCTTTTGCTTTTCGTCTTAAATAGAGAGCAAGGCTCAACAGTTTCAGTTAAAATTGATGGTAAACAAATAGCATCATATCCACTTGCTGAAGACCGAGAAATCCCCATAAAAACAGGGGATAATGACGAGCATATCAATGTGCTTATGATAAAAGATGGTAAAGCATCAATCAGTGAGGCTGATTGTCCTGATAAAATTTGTGTTGAGACAAGAGCAGTATCCTTTGTGGGCGAAACCGTTGTTTGTCTTCCACACAAACTTGTAATTGAAATTACAAATCAAAACGCTGACGGTGGCATTGATGTCGCCGTTTAGGAGTGAATTATGAAAAAAGATATAAGAAGATATGCAGTGTTAGGATTAGTTACTGCCGTAGCACTGGTTTTATCTTATGTTGAAGCGATTTTGCCACCTATCTGGTCAGCTGTACCGGGTATTAAAATCGGACTTCCCAATATAATAATAATTTTCATACTCTATAAAACCGGTCTTAAAGATGCCATAACAGTTTCTGCAATCAGACTTTTTTTGGTTGCATTGTTGTTTGGTAACGCTATGACTCTGGTTTATAGTGCTGCAGGTGCGGTGCTCAGTCTTGGCTTAATGGCCCTTTGCAAAAAGGTGAATTTGTTTTCAATGGTGGGTGTCAGCATCGTTGGTGGAGTTGCTCATAACTTGGGTCAAATCCTTGTTGCAATGGCAATTTTCGAAACTAGTCAAATTGGATATTATATGTTGGTTTTGTCTATTACGGGTACAGTTGCAGGCGTTTTTGTTGGATTTCTCGCATCCATAATTTTAAAGCGTTTTGAAAAAATTAAATTATAACAAAATTGTAATAGTTTCTGTCATGAATTTTAGTGTTAAAATGTTGACAGAAACTATTTTTTATGCGATAATCTACGCGTAAGCGTGTGGAAATATTTCCACATAAAACAAAAACAAAAACAAAAAGGAGAAAACACTCATGAAAAAGATTCTTAGTGTAGCACTTGTAGTAGTAATGCTCTTCACAGTTGTTGCTCTTGCAGGTTGCGGTAAGAAAGAGGCTACTCTTAAGTTTGGTCTTGGCGTAGTTGCTAACTATGGCGAAGCTAAGGCTACAGCTGGTGAATTCAACACAACAGCAGTTGCAGTTCTTCTTGATGCTGAAGGCAAAATCGTAAAGATTGACCTTGACACAGCTCAAATCAAACCATCATGGACAGAAGACGGCAAAAAAGTTGACGTTGAAGACTTCAGAACAAAGTATGACAAAGGCACAGACTACAACATGGCTGCTTTCGGTAAGAAACACGACGGTAGCGAAGGCAAAGCTTTAGAGTGGAACGTTCAGGCTGATAAGTTCATGGAACTTGCAGTTGGTAAGACACTTGACGAAGTTAAGGCTTTCATGGGCGAAGACAAATATGCAATTGGTGACCTTGCAGCTGCAGGTTGCACAATCAACATTGCTGAATTCGTTGGCGCTCTTGAAAAGGCAGTTGCTAGTGCAGTTGATTCAGCTGCAACAGCAGAAAACACACTCAAAATTGCTCTCGTTACATCAGCATCATACTCAAACAAAGATGCTGACGCAGAAAACGATGGTCTCAACCAGGTTGACACAACAATCGTTGCTGCTGTTACAGATGCAGAAGGCAAAGTTGTAGTTGCTAAGACAGACTGCACACAGGGTAAGATTACATTCAATGCTAAGGGCGAAGCTACTTATGATGCTAAAGCTGAAGTTAAGTCAAAGCTTGAACTCGGTGATGATTACAGCATGGCTAAGTTCGGTGTAAGACACGACGGCAACAAAGACATCAAGCCTCTTGAATGGTATGCTCAGGCTGGCGAATTCGACAAGGCTCTTGTTGGTAAGACAGCTGCTGATTTCGCAGCTCTTGCAGGTGCTGACGGATACGCAACAGGCGATATCGCAACAGCAGGTTGCACAATGGCTATCGGCGACATGATTAAGGCTGCTGAAGCTGCTGCAAAAGCATAATTTAGCTTGTTAAAAATTCGGGGATGTTGTTAACGCAACATCCTCATTTTTTTAAAATAATTGAAATAAAGTTCAAATTTTAAATTGAGTTTTATTTTGCTTATTTTTACACATTTTATTATCGGTGGTGAAAAAATGAAAAAAGCAGTTTTAATGCTTTTAATTATATCAATTCTTTTTGTGCAGATGATGGCTTTTTCAGGTTGTGAGAAAAAGTCGGAGCTTACAAAATTCAGTAATTATTATTTTGACTATTTTGACACAGCAACTACAATTATCGGCTATGAAAAAACAAAAGAAGATTTTGATGCAACTTGCGAAGAAATCAAAAACCTTTTAAAAGAATACCACCGACTTTTCACTATTTATAATCGTTATGAAGGGCTCAATAACCTTGTGACAATCAATGATGTAAACAACGGCAAACATGATGTGGTGACAGTTGATAAAAAAATTATTGATATGCTCACATTCGCAAAAGAAATGTACCAAAAAACTAACGGTAATGTAAACATTGCAATGGGTAGTGTGCTTAAAATCTGGCATATTTATAGAAATGATGGTTTAGATGACCCTGTTAATGCAGAATTGCCACCGATGGAACAGCTCAAAGAAGCGTCAAAACACACTAATATTGATGATTTGATTATTAATGCTGAAAACAATACTGTGTTCCTTGCTGACCCACAGATGAGCCTTGATGTTGGTGCAATTGCAAAGGGCTATGCAGTTGAACAAGTCGCAAAACACCTTGAAGAAAAGGGAATAACAGGCTACATTCTCAATGTGGGTGGTAATGTGCGCACAATCGGTATGGCAGATGGGGAAAAATGGAAAGTCGGCATTGAAAATCCTGACACAGAGAATGAAGATAAGCCTTTTATTGAATATCTCAAAATTGCGGGTGAGTCAGTTGTAACAAGTGGCTCTTACCAGAGATATTATGTTGTCAACGGTGAGAATTATCATCATATTATTGACCCTGAAACTTTAATGCCGGGTATAAAATATCGTTCAGTGTCAATTCTCACAAACGATTCAGGACTTGGCGATGCAATGTCAACGGCGTTGTTCCTTATGGATTATGAAGAGGGTAAAAAGCTTGTTGACGCAACAGAAAATGTTGAAGCAATGTGGGTTATGAATGATGGTGAGCAACTTTATTCTGACGGATTTAAAGATTATACATTCGATTATGAATCAGAAAAATAGACAGTGCAAAAAAGCACTGTCTTTTTTATTGTTTAACTATTGAAAATTGCAAAAAAATCTTTATAATATTATTAGACAAATTAGGGGGTATTTAAATGAATATCTATGAAGCAATAAAATCGCTTATTGAGTATGGCGTAAGAGAAAGCTTAATCGAGAAAGAAGATAAAATCTGGGCAACTAACCGTGTGCTTGAAATTTTGGCTCTTGATGGTATTGATTCAGATGCACAAGCAAATGTGGATGCTGACCTTGAAGAAATTCTCAAAGTAATTCTTGACTTTGCAGTTGAGAAAGGTCTTTGCGAAGATTCTGTTGTTTATAAAGATTTGTTTGACACAAAAATTATGGGTGTGCTCACACCAAGACCATCAGAAGTAATCAAGACATTCAAAGAAAAATATGAGATTTCACCAAAAGAGGCAACAGATTATTACTATAATCTTTCAAAGAAATCTGACTATATCCGTGAATACAGAATTAAAAATGATGTAAAATGGATTACCAAAACCGAGTTTGGTGATATTGATATTACAATCAACCTTGCAAAACCTGAAAAAGACCCAAAAGCAATCGCTGCGGCAACAAAAATGGAGCAAAGCTCATATCCAACATGTATGCTTTGTAAAGAAAACGAGGGTTATGCAGGTCGTGTGAATCATCCAGCAAGACAAAACCACAGAGTTATTCCAATTTGCCTTGATGGTGTTAATGCATTTATGCAGTATTCACCATATGTTTATTATAACGAGCATTGCATCGTATTTGATGATGCGCATACACCAATGAAAATATCAGAAAAGAAATTTAGAAGACTTTTTGATTTTGTTAAAAAGTTCCCACACTATTTCATTGGCTCAAACTCTGACTTGCCTATTGCAGGTGGCTCAATTCTCACTCACGAGCACTTCCAAGGTGGTAGTTATACATTTGCTATGGAAACTGCACCTATTGAAGACGAAATCGCTTTTGAGGGCTATTCTGACATTAAAGCGGGCATCGTTAAGTGGCCTATGAGCGTTATCCGTTTAAGAGGTGACGATACAGACAGAATTTGCCAGTTAGCAGGCAAAATTCTTGCAGCGTGGCGTGATTATACTGATGAAGATGCATTTATCTATGCTTTAACAGATGGTGAAATACATAACACAATTACACCAATCGCTCGTTTTAAAGATGGTCAATATGAAATCGACCTTGTTCTTCGTAACAACATCACAACAGAAGAATATCCTGACGGTTTCTATCATCCACACCCTGAATATCATAACATCAAAAAAGAAAATATCGGTCTTATTGAAGTTATGGGTCTTGCGGTGCTTCCATCTCGCCTTAAAACAGAAATGGCAATTCTTCGTGATGCTATTCTTGAGAATAAAGACATTAAAGCAGATGAGAGAATTGCAAAGCACGCAGATTGGGCAGAGAAAATCAAGGCAAAACATAGTGATATAAATGCAGAGAACTGTGACGAAATTCTTCGTGATGAAATCGGTCTTGTATTCACTGCAATTCTTGGTCAATGTGGCGTGTTTGACAGAACAGAAGAAGGCAAAGCACAGTTTAAGAAATTTATCGCAAGCGTTAAATAAAAGAAAGCACCTACAACAGTAGGTGCTTATTTTTTATAATTCAAATTTCTTTGCAAGTTTTGGTAAAAGTGGTTTAATCTCAAAAAACTTATCAATTATTTTGCCACATCCGCCAATTAAACTGCCATTAACAACAGCTAATATGATTGTGCCTACGCCGATTCCAACAAAGCCTTTGAAGAAAACAAGTGTCATAATCACAGAAATCGCAAGGCAAGACAAGTCAAACGCAGTTTTGAATTTGGTTTGGTTGAGTTTAAAATGTTCGGTAATTCCTTTAACAAAGAAATCATAAACTTGTGGATAAAGATAAACCCTGAAAAACAACGCGATTGAAAATGCAGTAATCAATGCGCTCACTACAAAAAATGTAACACGGATTGGCATGCTCATACTGCCGGGTGCAGTAATTGACGGATTAAACATTGGGATAATTGTTCTCCACAAGTCAAGCACAGCGCCATATACAATACAGTTTAAAAACGATGCAAAATAAACCAGTTTAACTCTTTTAAGTAATATGCAGAACACAATAAAAAGTATTGCCTGAACAACATATTCACTTTGTCCAAAGGTTAAAAATCCCAACTTTTGACTTAGAATGTATGCGGGGGCAACAATCATTGAAAGTCCCAAATCAGCAGCCGAAACCATTGCGACTGAAAACGATAAAATTAAAATTGCAAACACATAAACAAATTCGCTATAAAGTGTAATTTTCTTTTTCATAATAAATCTCTTTCTAAACAAAAAACCTGCCGAAAATCGACAGGCTTTATTATATGTTTTATTGAGTTGTTTGTCAATCCCACTCAGTACCTGTAACAGTTTCAAGGTCAATGCCTCTGGTGTCGTGAGTGTTCTTGATAAGTGCAATAAGAGTGATTATAAAACTTGGAACAAGAAGGCAAAGGGCAACTGTACCAATTATGCCATCACCAAAGATAAGAGCGAGAATAGTGTTTAATATAAACGCTACTGCATATCCTGCAAAGCCAACAACGGTTTGCGCTGATGTTGCTGATGAACGAAGATTTGTTGGTGCAGATTCACTTGCCATCATAATAAGGACATCATTTGTTGAGTAATAACTACCAACGAATGCACCACAGAAGAAACCAACAAAAGATGGATTAAGATTCAATTTTGCACCCATTGTGAATAAAATAAAGCTTATTACACAGTTTGTAGCAACTGTAATCGCTGCAGCTTTTCGTCCCTTTTTATCAGAGATAAAGCCCATAATTACCTGTGAAAGAGCCATGCCGATAGGATATAAAATGAGTGCTTGGCTAACTTCATTAACACTTACAAGGTCCAAAAATTCTTTTGCGTTAGAGCCATAAATGCTTTGTGCATAACCATGAGTGAGAATTGCCTGATAGTTCATACTGCCGATAACGCCGATGCCTGCAAGGGCAAAGCAGATAAATACCCAACGAAGTTGCTTGTGCTTGAAACCGAATTTAAGAGCATCTACAACGCCACCTTGTGAGTCCTGAGCCTTTTTCTTTGCTTCTTCTGCTTGCAACTCTGCTTCAGTCATTTTAAGGTAACGGATTCTTGATTCAACAAAGGCGTCAGTTTCTCTTGCACAGAGAAGTGCGATAAGAGAAACCACAATACCAACAATTGCAGGAATTATATAAACATTGCGCCATTCACTAGATGTTGTCATTAACCATCTGCGAAGAAGTGGAACAAGCATAACTGCCATGTTAGCAAAGAATTTAACAACTGAATATGTTATTGCACGACTCTTGGCTGGTGCGGATTCCATAATATACACAACATGCATATCGTGAGGTACAAAGAAGAGAATCAAGCATGCGCCGATAAAGTACATTATTACATTTTGTGAAAGGAAAATTACAAACAATGCAAATGCCATACCGAAGGTGTTGATAATCAAAAATGTTTTTCTACCAAAACGGTCTGCAAGTGGTCTGTAAAGAATACCTATAATTTGGAACGGAATTGCAACGACATTCAAAAGGTTGAGATATGTAACTGCACTTTCACTTTGGAAATAGCTGTTAGCGATTTCGGTCTGCATAAGTGAGTTGATTTGTGACGCGATTTCGTCAACCGCATAAATAAGCGCAATAATGAGCACAAGATACCAAAAATATGTGTTGCTTTTGGGTCTTGCTTTTTGCTTTTCCCAATATTTCAACTCTTTTGCTTTGCGTAATTCCTTTTTCTTGATTTGCTCAGGAGTTAAAACCTTACTCATAAAAAAATCCCCTTTCATAAATGTATTGTAACATAACAATAGCAAAAATAAAAGGGGAAATATTCTACCTATTAAGCATCCATACCATAAAATTAAGATATGCGGCAAATGTAACCCAAATAAGATAAGGAATTTGCAAAAGTGCAGCTAATCGGTCGGTTTTGCTAAAAATGTAAATCATGCCAATTATGAGCGCCCACAAAATTAAAATCCAGATAAATGCAAAACCATAGGCTTGTAAATTGAAGAAAATCAGACTCCAGAAGAAGTTGAAAAACAGTTGTACACCCCAGATTATGAGCCCGTGATTTCTCTCTTTGGTTGGTGGAGAAAGCCATATTCTTGCAGCGCTGATACCCATAAGCGCATAGAGAATTGTCCACACAATAGGAAAAACAATATCAGGCGGAGTTAGTGCTGGCTTTTCAACGGATTTATATGCGTCCATGCCCATTGATGTGAATAATCCTGCAACAACGCCCACTATTTCAGTAAACAAAATAAACAGACCGTAAGTTTTTAATTTGCTTTTATCCATATTATCACCCCGTATATTTTATGTGGTAATAAATGCTATTATTCAAAAGTTGATTTTATATGTGTATTTATGTTAAAATAATGAAAAACAAGAAAGCAAAGGTAAAAACAAATGAAAATAACAAATGATATCAAATATATTGGTGTTAACGACCATAAAATTGACTTGTTTGAAGGTCAATACATCGTGCCAAACGGAATGGCATATAATTCTTATGCAATTATTGATGAAAAAATTGCAATTATGGACACAGTTGATGTGAATTTCACAGACGAGTGGCTTGCTAATATCAAAAATACATTGGGCGAGAGAACCCCTGATTATTTAATCGTTCAACACATGGAGCCTGACCATTCTGCTAATATCGTAAACTTTGTAAATGTTTATCCTGATGCTCAAATTGTGGCATCAGCGGCAGCATTTAAAATGATGAAGCAGTTTTTCGGCACGGATTTTGCCGACAGACAAATTGTTGTAGGTGAGGGGGATACTCTTTCTCTTGGTAAACATAATCTCACTTTTGTAACTGCACCTATGGTCCATTGGCCTGAAGTTATTGTTACTTATGACAGCACTGATAAAGTTCTTTTCTCTGCCGATGGTTTCGGCAAATTCGGTGCACTTGATATAGAAGAAGATTGGGCTTGTGAAGCAAGAAGATATTATATTGGAATTGTTGGTAAATATGGCGCACAGGTGCAAGCACTTCTCAAAAAAGCATCTGCACTTGATATTCAGACTATTTGTCCTTTACATGGACCTGTTCTTTCAGAAAATCTTGGTTATTATATTAACCTTTATGATATCTGGTCAAGCTATGGCGTTGAAAGCGAAGGTGTTTTAATTGCATATACATCTGTTTATGGCAACACTAAAAAAGCAGTGCTTAAACTTGCAGAAATGCTTAAAGAAAATGGTTGCCCCAAAGTAGTAGTTAATGACCTTGCACGCTGTGATATGGCAGAAGCAGTTGAGGATGCTTTTAGATATGGCAAAATTGTTTTGGCAACAACAACATATAATTCAGATGTTTTCCCATTTATGCGCGAGTTTATAAATCACCTTGTTGAGCGTGGTTACAAAAATCGAACAGTTGGATTTATCGAAAATGGCTCTTGGGCACCAGTAGCTACAAAAGTTATGACTAAAATGCTTGAAAAGTGCAAAAACTTAACATATACCGAATCAACGGTTAAAATTATGTCTGCACTCAGCGAAGACAGCGAAAAACAGTTAAAGGCATTGGCAGACGAACTTTCTTAAATTCTTTAAGGGAGGTGAAAAAATGAAATATGTTTGTGATATCTGTGGTTGGGTCTATGATGAAGAGAAAGGCTCACCTGAAAACGGTATCCCAGCAGGAACAAAGTTTTCTGACCTTCCCGAAGATTTTGTTTGCCCACTTTGTGGCGTAGACAAAGACAATTTTTCAGAAGAATAGAAAAGAACCCTCTCAAAATGAGAGGGTTTAACTTTTTATATATGGTCTTTATATCTTTCAGCGGTGATGATGCCGTCTTCTACATTGAGTTTACAGATTCTTGCGTTTCTTGCATCAAATGCACTTGCGTTTAATCCGTCGTCATAATCGCGAGCGTGATAAATTGCATACCATTGACCGTCTTCGTGAATCAAAGAGTGGTGGCCTGTGCCTTCTTCAAACTCATTTGCTTTAAGGACGGGGTGATATGTATTATCGTCAGGATATTTCTCAAATTTAATTTTTGTAAGGTCTGTTTCGTCAGTTTTTGCTCTCGCATAGCCGATATAATATGTAGGTTGCTCGAAGCAGTTGCCTGAATACATAAGATATTGCCAATCGCCCTCTTTGAAATAGAAAGCACCTTCAATTGTGTGCCAATGCTGACCTTTTTTATAACGGTCGCGGCAATAAATATCTTCATCAAGAGTTGGCTCAACAACTAAAACAGGGTTACCAGCAGGGGTGAATGGGTCGAGCATTTTGTCAACATAAATGCAAGTACCAATTCTCTCACCCTCAAAGCGATTTGCAGAATAGAAAAGGAAAAGTCCCGCTTCATTCTGAACTATGTGAGAATCGATTGAGAATGGGTGTAAAATCTGTTTTGTGCCCGTGAATGGCCCAAGGGGGTTATCTGCAACAGACACGTGCATAGCGCCTCTGTGACCACCTTTATCGGGTGTGTCGTTATAAATCTCAATTGAGTTATACATATAGAACTTGCCGTCAAGCTCAATAACGCTTGGTGCCCAGAATGAATCGTGGTCTGCCATGGTCATAACAGCACCATGATATTCCCAACCGTCAAAAAGGTTATCTGAATGATAAGCATAAATTGCGTCGTGCCCTGTAACATAGATATAATATCTTCCGTTACTCTTTAAAATATAAGGGTCAGCCTGACCCACATAATGTGATTTGTCAACTTTTAATAAGTGCATAGTTAATCCCTTTCCTGAATGAGTATTTGCTCATTTGATTTTAACATAAAGAGTGTAACAATTCAATAAGATATAAAAAAATCGCCCCAAAGGACGAAAAATGCACAAAAAAAGAAGTAACCCCCAAGGTCGACGTTTCTTTACACGCCTTTCACGGACCGGGGGGCTACTTCTGTTCACTCTTGATATCTAACATCATTTGAGCTTCCTCTCTTTCTTAAATTTTTGTGCCTTCATTTCTTTGTTATTCTCTTTAACATTGATTTCAAATTATTCTCGAAAAGCGAGATTCTTTAATGTTTTAGAATTTTTTACGAAGGCCTTGAAAGCATCTCTTAATTATAAAACTTAGTTTGCAAACATTTATCTATATTAAATTCACTTAATTCTTTTTAGAATTAGTGTTGCTTTTCGTCTGTGCTGTTTGCTACACTTTATTAATCTTTTAAACTAAGAATTATTATCAGAGATTCAGGTTCTTTACTTGTACATTGGAACCACCTTATCCTTTTTTTGCTGAACCTTTTGGTTTGGCTTTGAATTGGTTTTTACCTGTACATTGGAATCACCTTTTCCTTTCTGTGTCTATAATATAACACGAAAAAACACAGATTGCAATATGTAATTTTGT
Organism: Candidatus Fimenecus sp.; assembly: GCA_045632525.1. Classification (GTDB taxonomy): domain Bacteria; phylum Bacillota; class Clostridia; order Oscillospirales; family Acutalibacteraceae; genus Fimenecus. The sequence continues at coordinate 94,259 of JAZQWV010000031.1, read as the reverse complement.
ACAAAGTTGATAGTTTCTAATTGTTTATTACATAGATTTTGTGCATTATGCTCATAAAACTTTCCGAAAACTATTGACTTTTGTATTTCAATTTGATATTATTAATATGTTGGGTGTCTAAAAAGACATCCTTTTTTGTCGAAAAAAGCAAAAAAGAAAGCCACCTGTTAAGGGTGGCTATTTTTATTGATTATAATATTCAACTAATCTCTCAAATTCTTCATCGGTTATGTGCATAACCGAGCCGTGACGAGGATGCAAGTGGTCAAGTGAATGTTTATCCTCATCCACTTTTGTGAAATTAATCAAATCAGTTGACTCTTGCATAAAATATCCACCGGCTCTGAATTGGTCGGCAATAAGCACATATTTGTCTGTGTCGATAATTTTATATGTACAATGACCTTCAAGTGCTGTATCTGCAACTGAAATTCTATTGTTGTCGAGTTCGGTGTATGGTCCTTCTAGTTTATCTGAAACAACATAGCAGATTCCGTCTTGCTTTTCATCCGCAACAAAAAGATAGAACTTGCCATTTTTTTCGATTATATCACCGTCAATAGCAGCCATATTGCTAGTGGGTGAATATAACACTTTGGGTTCGGTGGTGAGAGTAACAAAATCTTTTGTATAAGCATACCAAGGTATAGTGTGCCAACCTTCGTTTTCGTTATTATGGGACCAATAAATCATATATTCTTGTCTACTTTTATCGAATATAACTTGTGGTGCCCAAACGCGATTCGCAGATTTTGTGTTCTCGAATTGCGAAAAATCAATAATTCTCTCATTTCCCCAATTTATGAGGTCGATGCTGTCCCAAATAACCATTGAATTGTTGTTTGCCCAACCGTCATAGCATCTCATATCAGTTGCGATTATATGAAAAACTCCATCTTCACCACGGAAAATATAAGGGTCACGACAACATTTGTGACCGAGCATCTGTTTTATTACAGGGTTATTTTTGTTGAGCGCATTGAAATTATATCCATTTTCTGAAACAGCAAAATGTACTGATTCATTTTCGGGTTCATTACCTGTGAAATAACAGAACAGATATTTAGTCAGGTTCATTTTGCAATCTTCCTTTTTCGTTTGTTATAAGTGATGAAATAAGCAACGGTCTGTGCAACGAATGTAATTCCCCAAGAAATTGCATAGGACATATAAAGATATTCGGGGGTATGGAATTCTGGAATCTGGAATATTGTGTATATCCAACCGATACGGACACCACAGACACCGAGAACTGATATAACCATTGGTGCGAAAGACACACCCATACCGCGAAGTCCGCCACCTGAAACATCCATCATGCCCAAAAGACAATATGCAAGGCACAAGCATTTAAGTCTCAACATTCCAAAACTTACTGCTTCAACTGAATCGGGAAGATAAATTTTCAAAAGGTAAGGACCTAATAAATATACACTTATAGAAACCACTAAACCGATTACAAATACACTTGACATACATAAAAGGAAAACCTTTTTTGCTCGTTTATATTGATTTGCACCGATGTTTTGTCCTGTAAAATTGAGTGCAGTCTGATGGAATGCATTAAGACAGACAAACATAAAGCCTTCAATATTGAGTGCTGCGGCATTACCAGACATTACGATTTCACCAAATGAGTTAATTGAAGATTGAATAACTACATTTGATATTGAGAAAAGTGAGCCTTGAATACCAGCGGGTAATCCGACTTTGATAATCTGCAAAAGTTCGTCTTTATAGAAACGAAGTTTTGAAAACTGCAATCTGCAAGCGTCAGTTCTTTTGATAAGGGCAATAACAACCAATATAGCAGAAACTGCTTGTGAAATTGTGGTAGCCAATGCAACACCTGCAACATTAAGGTCAAATACTGTAACAAAAACCACATTAAGTGCTACATTTATAACTCCTGCAATTGTCAAGAAAATCAGCGGTGATTTTGTGTCGCCGCTTGCACGAAGAATTGATGCACAGAAATTATAGAGCATCATAAAGATAATTCCTGCAAAATAAATCTTCATATAAAGAGCAGAAAGTGGCAAAACATTTTCTGGTGTATCCATCCATCGAAGAAAAGTTTCAGAGAAAAGCACACCAACAATAGTTAAGATTACACCACCCACAAGAGCCGTTGGAATAGCCGTGTGAATTGCACGGTGAACTTTTTTTTTGTCTTGCGCACCCAAGGCTTGTGCAACTGCAACACCCGTACCAACAGAAAGACCGATAAAAAGGTTTACAATAAGGTTTGTGATAGCACCTGTTGCACCAACAGCTGCAACAGAGATACTGCCACAAAACTGACCAACAATAATTAAGTCTGCAGCGTTAAATAAAAGTTGCAGAAATCCTGTGAGCATAATTGGAATTGTATATGAAATTATGTTGTGGAATAATGGTCCACGAGTCATATCGATTTGCTTTCGTGCCAAAAAAATTACCTGCCTTGAAGTGAAAATATCAACAACAGATATTATACAATTATATTTAATAATTTCAATAATAAATTATTGTTTTTATCTTAAAAATATTGACTTATTCTTAAAATATGCTAAAATAAATTAGTTCACCAAAATTGTATTGGAGTGATTTCGTGAACAGAAGAGACAAAGATGTTTTGTTGGCTCTTTCTACCTGTAAATATTCAAATCAGCGTGATTTAGCTAGTCTCTGTGGCTGTTCATTAGGTGGAATAAACGGGTCGCTTAAAAATCTGCACAAAAAAGACCTGATTGACAATAGAATGGGGATTACTCAAAAAGGGTATGATTTGTTAAAGCAGTCTTCACCTCAAAGGGCAATTCTTTTGGCTGCGGGGTTTGGAATAAAACTTTCGCTTTTCAGTGCTGAAAAACCCAAAGCACTTCTAGATGTGCAGGGTGAAGTGCTGATTGAAAGGCTTATCCGTCAGTTGCATCAGGTAGGTGTGAATGAAATACATATTGTTGTTGGTTTTGCCAAGGAAAGATTTGAATATCTTATTGACAAGTTCGGTGTTGACTTGATTGTCAATTCTCAATATGCTGTGAAAAATAATCTTCACTCTGTGGCACTTGCTGAAAAATATCTTGAGAATGCTTATGTTGTGCCCTGTGATTTGTGGTGCAGAGAAAATCCTTTTAATAAAAACGAGTTATACTCGTGGTATATGGTTTCCAATGCCAAAAATGACGAAGACTCAGTCCGTGTTAACAGAAAGCAGGAACTTGTGGTTACAAATACAGATGCCAACGATATGCTTGGTATTGCTTATTTGAATGGTGACGATGCGAAAATTATCCGTGACCGTATTGCTATAATGAATAGTGACCGTCGTTATAAAGGTTCTTTCTGGGAAGAAACACTTTATGAAAAGGACAGGCTTATTCTTGGGGCAAAAGTAGTTGACAGTAATGACGTTATCGAAATTAACAGTATTTATGATTTGCAAGAACTTGACGCACCACGAATGATACCACTTGATGAAGTTTCAAAAGTTTTCCAAGTTGAAAAGGACGAAATTACTGACATTTCAATTCTCAAAAAAGGAATGACAAATCGTTCGTTTTTGTTTACTTGCAAAGGTGAAAGATATATTTTGAGACTCCCTCAGAAAAAAGAGAGTTTTGATTATAATCAGGAATCTTCGGCGTACAAAGCTGTTGAAAATAAAGACATTGCAGATGATGTTGTGTATTTCAACTGTGAAACAGGATTGAAGATTTCAAAATATATGTGTGATGTGCATTTCTGTGATGCTTATGATAAAAAAGATGTGAATAAATGCATAAGGAAACTTCGTGATTTTCATCAGATGAAACTATCTGTTGATTATAAATTTGACCTATTCCTACAGATTGAATATTATGAAAGCCTTTGGAATGGTGAGAAATCAGTTTACCACGATTATGAAAAAACCAAGAAAAAAATATTCTCACTTCGTGAATTTATAGATAGTCAAAAAAAAGAAATGTGCCTTTGTCATATTGATGCTGTGCAGGATAATTTTATGATGCCGAATAACAGCAAGAATTGGCAGGACATAAGGCTGATTGATTGGGAATATGCAGGAATGCAGGACCCCCATCTTGATTTAGCAATGTTTAGTCTTTATGCAATGTATGACAAGAAACATGTTGACGCTTTGATTGATGAATACTTTGAAAATAATTGTCCTGAAGAAACAAGACACAAGATTTATGCTTATATTGCGGTTGGTGGTCTTCTTTGGAGTAATTGGTGCGAATATAAGCTTAAAAACGGAGCGGAATTTGGTGAGTATTCAATAAAACAATACAGATTTGCTAAGGAATATTATGAAATGTTGAAAGAGAAAGGAATTGTTTAAATGCATAAAGTTGACAATGCAGTAATAATGGCAGCGGGGACAGCAAGCAGATTTGCTCCCTTGTCTTATGAAATGCACAAAGCTTTGATTACAGTTAAAGGTGAAGTATTAATTGAAAGACAAATTCGACAACTTAAAGAAGCGGGTGTGCCTGAAATTTATATTGTAACAGGATATAAAAGTGAACAGTTTGAATATCTTAAAGAAAAGTTTGGCGTTCATCTTGTTCATAACAGCGAATATCTTGTGAGAAACAACAATTCAAGTATTTATGCTGTAAAAGACATCTTGAAAAACACATACCTTTGCTCATCAGATAACTACTTTTCAAAAAATCCTTTTGAAAGTGAAGTAAGTGACTGCTATTATGCAGCGGTTTATGCTGATGGTGAAACAAAAGAATGGTGTATGGAATGTGAAGATGACGGCACTATTTCAAAGGTTGAAATCGGTGGTAAAAACGCTTGGTTTATGTTAGGACACACATTCTGGGATGAAACATTCAGCAAAAAGTTTGTTGAGATTTTAGAAAAAGAATATGATAATCCTGAAACAGTTGACTTGCTGTGGGAAAGTATTTATATAAATCATATTAACGAACTCAAAATGAAAATCAGAAAATATTCTGACCAAGTGGTATTTGAGTTTGATACACTTGACGAATTGAGAGAATTTGATACATCTTATGTTGATGATACCCGTTCACAATTGTTGAAATCAGCGGCAAATGAACTGGGCTGCAAGGAATGTGAGATTACCGAAGTGTTGTCATATAAAGACGACAATAATGCTGCGGCGGGCTTTATGTTTACATATAATAACGAGAAATATAAATACTCTTATGAAGAAAAAATATTAAGGAGAGTTTGATATGGCAAAAGATATTGTTCTTGAAGATGTTCCGGTTATAAAGGCTTTAATGCTTAAGGTGTTGGGCACAGATGATTATGCTGATTTATCAAGAATGGGTGGTTTAACTAACCACACATATAAAGCAACATTGAAAAATGGCGAAGAATATGTTGTTCGAATTCCAGGCGAGGGAACAGAAGAAGTAATTGTGCGTAGCGATGAAAAAAACAGCACAAAGTTGGCTTGTGATTTGGGCGTTGATGCAGAAATGCTTTATTTCGGTGAAGATGGCTCAAAGGTTACACGCTTCATTAAAAATGCTATTACAATGTCTGCAGAGACACTTAAAAATCCTGAACGCATTGAACAGGTTGCTGAAATCTTTAATAAAATGCACACTTGTGGTGTTGATACAAAAGTTCCTTTTGAAGTTTTTGAGATGGCTGCAAGCTATGAAAAGGTTATTGCAGATAATAATGTACCGATGTTTGATGATTACACAGAAATCAAAGCGAAAGTTATGAAAATCAAAGCAGAAATCGACAATGCTATTGATATTAAGAAAGTTCCTTGTCATAATGACGCTCTTTGTGAAAACTGGGTTTTAGGCGATGGCAGAATGTATCTCATTGACTGGGAATATGCTGGTATGAATGACGGTATGTGGGATATTGCAGATGTTTCTATTGAAGCAGGTTTTGATGCGGAATATGATAAAATGTTGTTGACTGCATATCTTGGCAAAGAGCCTGAAACCATTGATGAAAAGCATTTCCTTGCAAGCAAAATCTATGTTGACTATTTATGGACTTTGTGGGCGAAAATGAGAGTTCCTTATGATGGACAACCAATGGAAGATTGGGCAACGGAGCGTTATACAAGACTTAAAGGCTTCATTGAAGACTATAAGAATATAAAGTAATTAAGAAATAAATCTTGGAGGAAAAATTATGTTAGCAGGTATTATAGCGGGTATTACATGGGCGATTGAAACAATCGTTTTGGGCTATGCATTGGCAATGAGTCCATTCTTTTCAACAGAACAAGCGATTTTCTTAGCACCATTTGTCAGCACATTTTTGCATGATGGATTTTCAGCAATCTGGGCAACAATTTACAATGCTGTTAAAGGCAATGCAAAGAATGTTTGGAAAGCGTTTAAAACAAAGAGTGGTAAATTTGTAGTTTTGGCTGCTGTTATTGGTGGACCTATTGGTATGACAGGTTATGTTATGTCAGTTAACTACATGGGCGCATCAATCGGTGCAGTTGCATCTGCAGTTTTCCCTGCAATTGGTGCAGTTTTAGCATTTATCTTCCTTAAAGAAAAAATGAAATGGCATCAATGGCTCTTCCTTATAGCAACACTTCTCGGTGTATATGGTCTTTACTATTCACCAGAAATGAATGTTACTAACTATGCTCTTGGTATTCTCGGTGCACTCATGTGCTCATTCGGTTGGGGTATTGAAGCAGTTATTCTTGCAAAGAGCCTTACAGACCCTGAAGTTACTGATGAATATGCACTTCAGATTCGTCAGACAACATCAGCACTTACTTATGGTGTAATTCTTTTACCAGCAATTTCTTTAATAAAGGGTTGGGGTATTACAGAAAGCTGGAGTTTTGCAGCAAGCCTTTTCACAAGTGAAGCTACTTGGCTGATTCCAACAATTGCAGCAGCAGGTTTAGCAGCAACAGTTTCATATCTTTTCTATTACAAAGCTATTGCTCAAATTGGTGCATCAAAGGCAATGGGACTCAATGTTACTTATGGTGCTTGGGCTGTTATTTTCACAGCAATTATTACAAAGACAATGCCAAGTGGAATAGCAATTGCTTGTACTATCGTTGTTCTTCTTTGTAGCGTATTTGCAGCTGCAGATGTTAAAGAACTTTTCAAGAAAAGCAAATAATTAAATATTAAAAGCAAGAGCAGAAGCATCATTTGATGATGCTTCTGCTCTTTTCATAAAAAGACAATATTAAAGGTTTGAATAATTGATTTTTATTATTGTTTGTGATATAATCAATCGAATATGATAAAATTCATAAAGTTTTATATTTTACGAGGAGATGTTAAGAATGTTATTGTATATTGACCCAGGCACGGGTAGTATGCTTTTCACCATTCTTATTGGTGTGCTTGGAGCAGCGTTTTATTCTTTGAGAATGCTTTGGATTAAACTTCGCTTTAAGTTAGGTAGCGGAAAAGTCGAAGCAGATTTAAAGGGATTACCTTTTGTAATTTTTGCTGATGATAAGAGATATTGGTCAATTTTTGAACCAATTTGTCGCGAATTGGACAAGCGTGGCAAAGATGTTGTGTATATGACAGCATCTCCGGACGACCCTGCTCTTGATAATAATTTTGAACATATCAAAGCAGAATATGTCGGTAACGAAAACAAGGCTTTTGCTCGTCTTAATTTCTTGAAGGCAACTATTGTGCTTTCAACTACACCTGGCCTTGATGTTTATCAATGGAAACGCTCAAAAGAAGTAAAATATTATGTACATATTCCACACGCAGCAAGTGAAATAACATTATACAGAATGTTCGGTATCGACTATTATGATGCTATTTTGCTTTCAGGTGAATATCAAGCACAAGACATAAGAAATCTCGAAAAACTTCGTGAATTACCTGAAAAAGAACTTTATAAAGTCGGAATTCCTTATATGGATAAAATGATTGCAAGACTTGAGAAAGAAGGTCCTGCACCAGACCACGAAAGAACTGTGCTTTTAGCACCATCTTGGGGACAAAGTGCAATATTCAGCGTCTATGGCGGCAAAATTCTTGATGTGCTTCTTAAAACAGGCTATCATGTTATTGTTCGTCCACACCCACAGTCATTCAAATCTGAAAAGGATATGATTGAAAAGTTGATGAAGGAATATCCTGACTCAGAACAGCTTGAATGGAATAGAGATACAGATAATTTTGATGTTCTTCGTCGTTCAGACATTCTCATTTCTGACTTCTCAGGTGTTATTTTTGACTTCTCTTTGGTTTATGATAAACCCGTAATTTATACAAATCCAAATTTTGATGTAAGTCTTTACGACGCTTGGTGGCTTGACACTCCACTTTGGACAACCACAGCACTTCCAAGACTTGGTCGTGAGCTTACAGAAGACAATATGAACAATCTTAAAGAGTTAATTGATTCTTGTCTTTCAGACGCGCAATATGTTGAAGGTCGTCGTCAGGTCAAGGCAGAAACATGGGAATTTGTTGGTCAGGGCGCAAAGCGTACAGCAGACTATTTAATCAACAAATATGAAGAGTTAACAGCTGAAAAGGAGGGAAAATAATATGTCATTCTTTTCTATATTAGAAACTTTATTCATTGGACCTCTCAAATTGATATTTGAAGTGATTTTCAGTGTTGCAAACACTTTTGTTGGAAACCCAGGTTTATCAATTATATTTTTAAGCCTTGTTATGAACATTCTTGTACTTCCTTTGTATCGTCGTGCTGACGCAATGCAAGAAGCAGCAAGAGATATTGAAAACAAACTCAATAAAGGTGTAACACATATTAAGAAGACTTTCACAGGCGATGAAAGAATGATGATTTTGCAGACATATTATCGTCAGAATCATTATAAACCTACAGATGCTTTGCACGGCTCTGTTTCATTGCTTCTTGAAATTCCATTCTTTATGGCGGCATATCAGTTTTTGTCACATCTTGAAATCCTCAACGGTGTTTCATTCGGCCCAATTAAAGATTTAAGTGCACCTGATGGACTTATCCAAATTGGTGGCTTTGCAATCAACTTGCTCCCAATTTTAATGACATCTGTCAATGTTATTTCAAGTGCGTTATATCTTAAAGGATTTCCATTGAAAACAAAAATACAGTTATATGGAATGGCAGTATTCTTCTTGATTTTCCTTTATACATCTCCATCAGGACTTGTATTTTATTGGACACTTAACAATGTGTTCTCACTTGTTAAAACAATATTCTATAAGATTAAAAATCCACAAAAAGTTCTTAAAATTCTCACAGCAATTATTGGCGTTTTAATGGTTGCATTTGGTGGATTTATTTATGAAACTGAATCAATCAAGAAAAGAATTTTCTTAATTGGTATTGGTGTTGCACTTCTTATGCCATCACTTTTACCAATTTTCAAGAAACTTATAATAATAAAGAGCAAAGATGCTGCAGTTACACCAAACCGCAAGATTTTTATGCTTGGTGCATTCTATCTTACAGTTCTTGTAGGTTTGCTAATTCCAACAACATTTATTGCAGCTTCCCCTCAGGAATATGTTGATGTAACATATTTTCATAATCCTTTGTGGTATGTTGTAAGTGCGACTTGCTTTGCAGCAGGTACATTTGTTGTTTGGATGAGCGTTTTTTATTGGCTCGCAAGCCCAAAAGGCAAAGTTATTTTTGAAAAGTTAGTTGTTATTATGTGCGTTGTAATGACCGTTAACTATATGTTCTTTGGCTTGAATTTGGGAAATATTTCAGCAACACTTCAATATGATGAAGGAATGTCATTTGCGTTAAGTGAACAGGTAATTAATATTGGTGTTATTGCAATACTGGCACTGGTAGTGCTTTTAAGCATTAAGAAATGGAAAAATGTTATCGCAACTGTTCTTGCAATTGTAGTTCTTGCATTGGGTGGAATGTCAGTAATCAACATTAATACAATTAGAACAGAGATTGACAAAATTTCAACTCAAGTCCTTGAGTCTGGTGGCGTTCCAAACTTTGATATAAGCACAACGGGTGAAAATGTAGTTGTCATTATGCTTGACCGTGCAATGGGCGAATATGTACCATATATTTTCAATGAAAAGCCAGAATTGAAAGAACAATTTGCAGGTTTCACATATTATTCAAATACAATATCATTTGGCCCAACAACCAATATGGGTATTCCAGCTTTATTGGGTGGATATGAATATACCCCAGTTGAGATGAATAAAAGAGATAGTGAATGGTTGGTTGATAAACACAACGAAGCATTGAAGGTTATGCCTGTGCTTTTTGCAAATAATGGCTTTGATGTTACTGTTTGTGACCCTGTTTATGCAAATTATCAATGGATTCCGGATTTGTCAGTATTTGATGAATATCCTGATATAGATGCTCACATCACAAAAGGTGCTTTCGGTGATGTGGAACAGAAAGAAAGCGTTATTACGAATAATCACCGAAACTTCTTCTGTTTTGGTATTATGAAGACCATGCCATTGTTTGTACAACCAACTATTTATGAGAATGGTGGTTATAGACAGATTACAACAGGTTCAACTGAAATGATTTATTCTCAGCAAAAAGGAGAGAGTATATCAGTAGCTACAGGTCTTAGAGCATCTTTTATGCAATCATATAATGCATTAGCAAGTATGCCTAATATGACTCAAATTAAGAATGAAGAAAAGAACACATTTTTATTCATATCTAGTGATATAACTCACGAACCAATGTTGCTTCAAGCACCTGATTATACACCTGCTTTAAATGTTGATAATACAGAATTTGAAGCAAACAACGCTTCAAGATTCAAATTGAATGGCAGTCAGCTTAGAATGGACGATTATACTGACATGAGTCATTATCATGCGAATATGGCTGCGTTGATGAAATTAGGTGATTGGTTTGATTATCTTCGTGAAAATGATGTATATGATAACACTAAAATCATAATTGTAGCGGACCACGGAAGAGGTCTTAACCAACTTGATAAATTGATAGTGAAAGATAACAATGGAAAAAATGTTGATACTGCACTATACTACCCATTATTTATGGTTAAAGACTTCAATAGCACTGAATTTACAACATCAACTGAATTTATGACAAATGCCGATACCCCTGCATTAGCAGCTAAAGACCTTATTTCAAATCCTGTGAATCCGTTTACTGGTAAAGTAATTAACAGTGATGAGAAAACTGCTCACAGACAATATATTATTGTATCTGATAAGTGGGAAACTAATATAAATAATGGTCAGTGCTTTTTACCAGCACAGTGGTATAGTGTAGAAGACAACATTTGGGATGAAGAAAACTGGGAATTCTATGACGAAACAACAGTTTTAAAAGAACATTCAGCACCATAAATTATTAAACTCTCTGAAAACTATTTCAGAGAGTTTTTTTATTAAAACTGTTGCAATGGCAAAATATTAGGTTTATAATATTTCTTAAGGAAAATTTTAGTAAGGAGATTGGATTTATGGAAAGAACCTATGTTCCTTTTCAGGATTGGCCTGAAAAATCAAAACAGATTGAATATACTGAAAGCACACCTTTGCTCAATAAAGATGGCACATTGAATGCTAAGGGCTGGGCAAGACATAATGTTTTCGAGTATGATAGAAATCTTGTTAAAAAACATCTTATTACAAGAAAAGAGTGGGACTTTTATCAGGTTTCTAACGGCAAACTCACAGTTCAACTCAACTTTGCAAATCTTAGTATGGCGGGTTTTGTAACAGCAAAACTTATTGACATTGAACACGGCAATGAAATCATTGACTGCACAAAGTTTTTCTTGGGTGACAAGTTTATTCCACCAAAGAAAGGTGACGTGCCAAATCGTCTTAAACTCAATTGCGGTGGTGCAGAGGTTGACTTTGATACAAAAGAAACTTCAAGAAGACTCTGGTTTAGATGTGTTACAAAAGACAGGGGCGTTGTTGAATGTGATTTCACAATGGATATTCCTGAAGGATTTGAAAACATCACAACAGTTCTTCCATTTAAAGAAGACCCAACACGCTACTTTATGACAACAAAGCAACTTGGTATGCCATGTGCAGGTACAATGAGAATCGGTAACGATACTTATGACTTCTCAAAAGAAGATACATTTGCATTCCTTGACTGGGGTCGTGTAAATACTATTCACGAAATGGTTTGGTATTGGGGCGCAGGCGCACAATATCTTACTGATGCAAAAGGCGATAAGCACCTTTTCTCATTTGAAATCACTTGGGCAATCGGTGACGAAAGCAACGCAACAGAAACTTGCCTTTTCTTTGATGGTAAAGCACATAAATTCGGTGCAGTTGACGTTGAAACATTCCCTAAAGACGATAAATATATGGAACCTTGGAAGTTTATTTCTGAAGATGGCAGATTTAATCTTACAATGACACCATTCTTTGATTATCATACTGATTTGGACTTGAAAATCGGTAGAATGAACACACACCAAGTTCACGGTATCTGGAATGGTGACGTAACTTTGGATGACGGCACAAAGCTTGAAATCAAAGATATGTATGCATTCTGTGAATATGTTGAAAACAGATGGTAATTAAATAAAAAATGCGGAGTCTTATGGGTTATATAAAATCCGTTGGAGTTTTTAAAAATAATTTACTAAATTTTTATGTTATGCTTTAAATTATAGTGGAGTTATTGTTTATTAAAAATTTATATCAAAAACAAACTCTAGTGGAGTTTAGAAAAAATGAAAAACAGGACCCATTAATTAATGGGTCCTGTTTGCTGTAATTTTAACATTTAAATTAACGTGTTATCAAACGCTTAATACAATCACTGCAAAAATATTAAGTTCATTTTATTGACTTTAGATTAAATTGCATTTATAATTAAATCATGCCTTGAACGAGGTTAAGCGTTCAACGCGGTGGGTTGGTAGCCATTCGTGTTAAAATTTAATACAACTCATTGCCAAACCAGAACTATAACTAATTCGGAGTTACCTATTTTGTGGGTAACTCCTTTTATTTTTAAGGAGATTTTATATGGGAAAAATTTATCTTATTGATTATGAAAACATTAAACAATTTAAGGAACTTATCACAAACAATAGTGAAAACAAGCAGTTTCTATTTTATACTGATAATTGTCCCAATATAAACATTGATGTTATATCTAAATTTAGAAATATGGATTTTGTTAAAGTAAAGAAAGGCAAGCAAACATTGGACAAGTGTTTAATAACATATAGTGGTTTTTTAATTCGAACATTTCCCGCAGACGAATATTTTATTGTTTCAAATGATAGTGATTATGACGATATAATCGATTTTTGGAAAGAAAGGGGCATCCAGATATCACGAGTTACTAAAGCACCTGAGAAAGTAGAACACAACGCAACAGTTATGCAAAGCCTATGCAACGCTGGAATGGCACCAGATAAAACTGGGGAAATTGCTTCAATAGTGGCTAAACTATATCTCCAAAAAAATGCCAAACAACAAATATATTGTGCATTAATTAAAAAATACGGAAAAATAAATGGCGGGTTATATTATCAAATAATAAAAAACTTAATTTAAGATGATAAAAAAGACTACACAGATTATTCTCTGTGTAGTCTTTTGGGTTAGTTATTTAGTTTTCACTCAAATTATTTAATACGTCTTTTGCGAACAAGAATCGCATGGATAGTCATGTAAGCAGCGATAGTGAATAAGAGTGTCAACAAAACGCATACAACTGTTTTAGTGCTTTCAGTTGAAACATACAGATTATCAGCATCGTCTTTATTAGCATTTTCCTTGCTAACATCTTCTTTACTGACGTCTTCATTGTTAACGTCTTCATCACTAACATTCTCTTTGGCAGTATCTTCTTTGCTAACATTATCTTTGCCAGTAATGAGTATAGTTAACTGGTTATCACCTAAAGGAAGTTTTTCGATTGTTTTATATTCTTGCTCACCACAGAAACAAGTTAGTAATTCAATACCTTCCGTTGTAGGAGTTGCAGGTTTTACAATTTGTGATGTAAACGAATGTCCCATTGCAGGAATGATTACCTCATTTATTTCGTTACAGCATGAACAATATTGTGTTTTGCAGCCTGGTTCTGTACAAGTTGCTTCAGAATGAATTTCTTCAACTGTATAGCTATGACCTGTTGCAGGGAGCACTTCACTTGATATGCGTCCACAATCTTCACACTGAACTGTTTTGATTCCATCAGTTGTGCAAGTTGGTTCTATATGCTCTATTACTATTGAATAATTGTGTTCAGTAGGTGAAGACATAACATTGACACTTTCACATATTGAACAAACACGTTCAAATCTACCATACTCTCCGCATTTTGCATCGTCCACTTGTTTCCAGTCACTAAAATCGTGTCCTGTTGCAGGGATTATTTCTATATCAGTTTTGCTTTCGCATCTTGAACATGCTCTTGAGTAACGACCTTCATTTGTGCAGGTAGCATCATATTCAAGCTCTAATTCACCAAAATCATGACCAAGTGCCGGTATTCTTTGAGTAAGTTCGATACCGCAATATAAGCACGCACCCTTTTCTGTACCTTTGATGTCGCAGGTTGATTCAGAAATTAACTCCCATTCAAAACAGCTGTGACCAACAGCACCAACATAATCAGCAACATAGTTGTCGCCACATTCACAAGTGTATGTTGTATAGCCTTGTTCCAAACATGTTGGCTCTGTTACAACTGCATTATATTGATGACCAAGTGCATCCACATAGTTGTCAACATAGTTGTCACCACAATCTGAACAGGTATGTGTTGTGTAGCCACGTTTTGTGCAAGTTGGGTCTGTTACTACTGAAGTATAATCGTGTGGCAATAAATCAACATATTCATCTTGATAACTGTGACCACAAATTGAACAGGTATGTGTTGTATAACCTTGCTTTGTGCAAGTTGGCTCTATTACAACTGATTTATAACTATGTCTTGCTGCATCAAAAGAGCCATCAACATAACTATCAACATAACTGTCGCCACAAATTGAACAGGTATGTGTTGTAAAGCCTTGGTCTATACAAGTTGGTGGTGTTACAACTGAATGGTAGTCGTGACCTATTGCATCAACATAATCATCAATATAGATTTTACCGCATCTGCAAGTGTATGTTGTATAGCCTTGCTCTGTACAAGTTGGTGCTGTGACTACTGAATCATAAATATATTCATCGCTACATTCGTGTGTATCTTCACCAAGGATGTGAATTTCTCCAGGCCAGAAGCAATTATAACCTACTGATGTGTTATCCCAATCGTCCCATGAACCTAAATAATATACATCTGTCAAATTTGAGCAACTGCCAACAACATATTGGTGAATGCATTTAACATTTTTATCAAAAGTAATTGTTTTAAGAGCTGAACAACAATAAAATGTATAATAACCAAGTTCTTTTACGCCCTTGCCGATTACTATATCAGTAAGGCCATTGCAATTATAAAATGCACGGGAACCGATTGTTGTTACGCTATCAGCCATTGATATATTCTTAAAGGTTGTACAATTATAAAATGCATATTCACCGATTGAGGTTACTCCCTCACATATAACAACCTTTTCTATTGAGTTTCTATAGTTATACCAAGGTGCTTTACTATTAGACGTATAATCATACATATCCCCTGTACCTGAAATTGTCAATACACCTGTAAAAGCATTAAGTGCCCAAGTCAGATTATCTCCGCAAGTGCCTGAATCTGTAACATAATCGTCAGTATATCCAAAATGCTTTGTTGCATTGATAAGCGGACTATTATCTGTACTTATTTTAATAGTATTCCACTGTTCCGCTGTGCCTGTGTAATAAACATCAGAAAGCTTTGTGCAATTATTAAAGGCTGCTATGCCGATTTTATTTATACCATCATTAAATAAAACTTTTGAAAGATTAGTACATCCATAGAATGCGTTAGCAGAAATTTCTGTTACACTGTCAGGAATTATTAACTTTTTAATGCCTGCACAATTATAGAAAGCACGCTCACCGATTTTTGTAACAGTTTCAGGAATTACTATATTTGTAAATTTACCTCTATTCTCAAATGCAGATTCACCGATTTCTATTACAGTGTAGCCATCAATAACTGATGGGATTACCATTTCAGTTGCAGAATCATATAAATTATACTTTTCAAGTCTTATTGTTTTATCTGTTTCAGAAATTACAGTATATTCATAATCACCTGCAGGATATCCGCAGTGAAGTATTGCTTTGCCAAGGTATGTATCGTAATAATCATCTTTTGAAATAGCATTCCACTGAGTTCTTGTACCCTTATAATAAATATCGGTAAAATCATCACATTCATAAAATGCATAACCATAGATTTTTACTACGCTTGTAGGAATTATTACATTTGTAAGACTTGAATAAGCAAATATATATTCTGGTATTGTTTTTACACCGTCAGGAATTTCATAGCTTGTTTCAGGCTTACCAATCGGATAGTGAATAATTGTTGTTTTATCTTTATTAAACAATACACCATCTTCACTTGAATATTGCTGATTTTCATCATCCACTGTAATGTTTGTAAGAGCGTTACAGTATTCAAACGCCTTAGTGCCAATTGATGTTACATTTTTAGGAATTGAAATTGTTTCAAGACTCTTACAATAAGCGAACGCATTGTTACCAATTGTTTTCATACTTGCCGGAAGCACAACTTCCTTTAATGCGTCGCAACTATAGAAGGTTTTTACACCTGTAGTAGTACAACCTTCAGCAAAAACAACTTTTGTTAAAGCGTCACACTCTTCAAATACATTATTACCAATACTTGTGATACTTACAGGAATTGTTACACTCGTTAACGCATCACAATCAGAGAAAACGAAGGAGTCAAATGTTTTAACGCCTTCTTCAATTGTAAGGTCTGTAAGGTTTGAACAAGCTGCAAAGGCACTCTTATTGATTCTATTAACTGTACTTGGAATTTTAACACTTGTTAACTTGTCATAATTATAGAATGCATAAGCGTTAATTATTGTTACAGTTTCAGGAATTACAACCTCCGTAATAAGCTCATTGTTGAAATATAAATTTTCAGCATAATACAAAGGTTGAGATTTAGCGTTATTAATGTCAAAAGTGATTTTAAGCCAGTCTTCAAGTGTACCGCTAAAATATACATTTTCTAATGCAGAGCAACCATCAAAAGCGTTAGCATTTACCTGTGTAATTGTGTTTGGTATATACACATTTTTCAACGCAGTGCATTTATAGAACATTTCTTCAGCTATAAATGACACACCATTTTCAAATGTAACATCTGTAAGGTTTGGACACTGAGCAAAAACTTCTGCACCAAAAGATGAAACGTGTGCCGGAATTGTTATGCTTGTAAAACCTGACTTTCTGAATACATAGCCACCAAGAGTTTCGAGAGTGCTTGGTAAATTTATTTTCACAAGATTGTCACAGCTTTCAAATGCACCAGATTCAATTGCTTTTAAGCCTTCAGGAAGAACAACTTCTTCAAGACCTTTACATGCATAAAATACTGCTTTTGAAAGTGTTGTAACACCAACAGGAATTTCAACACGTTTAAGACTGTTACAACCATAGAAAGCATAACCGCCAATTGTTGTTACGCTATCAGGAATATCAATACTCTCTAAACTGCTACAATTGTAGAATGCTTCACCATTTATTGTTGTTAATGTGCTTGGAAGTGAAATTTTAGTCATCTGGTTGTTGTTATAAAAAGCACCTGTACCGATTTCAGTTACGCCCTCAGGAATAACAACCTCTGTTAAATCGTCACAATTCTTGAATGCACAATTCCCGATTGTTGTCAAGGTGTCAGCTAACTCAATACTTGTCATACTGCAACCATAAAGAGCATAGTCACCAATTTTTACTAACGTATCAGGAAGGTCAACCTCTGTAACCCAAGAGTAATTATAAAAAGCATAAGCACCAATTGATGTTACACCATCTTCTACAACAATTTTCTTAATCTGTTTTTCATAATCCATCCATGGATGATAGTAAGATGTGCAATTAGACATATCACCTGTGCCTGAAATTGTCAATGTGTATGTTTCAATATCAAAAACCCATGTAAGATTATCACCGCAAGTGCCTGAAACCGCAACCATAGGCACAACTTGTTGTGCTACTAAAATTTCACCGCAAACTGAACACTTTGAACCTTCAGTTAAGCCTGTTGATGTATATGTTGGAGCAACTGCAGGGATTTTTTCTTTAGTATGAGGAATACGGTCAATTGCTTCTGTATAAGTTTCTCCACAAACCTCACAAGTAAAGGTCTTTTCACCTTCTAATGAGCAGGTTGGCTCTTTTGTAACAACACCACTACCAGTCGGAGCGTGACCTTTTGGTGTACCAGATTCTTTAATATAAGAATAACCGCATTCGCAAGTATATGTATAATATTCGCTCTTAGTACATGTTGCTGCGGTATAAACACTGGTATAAGCGTGAATATGGTCTGCATTAAAATGTATTTTTGCATTTTTAATGGCATCGTTATAGCTATCATTTATTACAACAGCTGCCCATTGTTCTTCTGTGCCACCATAATAAACATCAGTGAGCTTTGAGCATTCATCAAATGCGCCCCAACCAATTTCTGTTATAGTAACAGGAATTAATATTTCTTTGAGGTCATTGCACTCTTCAAACATACGTTTTCCAATCTTTGTTAAGCTGGATGGGATTTCAATGCTTGTAAAATCACAGTTATAAAATACCTGTTCACCCAATGTTGTAAGGCTGTTACCAAATACAACTTTCTTTAAATTCCAGCAATCCATAAATGCATAATTGCCAATCTCGGTTACCCCATTACCGATTGTTACACTCTCTAATTTTCTACATTCTTCAAATGTACTAGCATAAATTGCTGTTACACTATCAGGAATTACTACGTTTTTAAGAGTCTTAGACTCTGCAAATGCTTCTGCTCTGATTTTTGTAACAGTGTCAGGAATTGTATAATCTGTTACACCATTACCAAGAGCATATTGATAAAGAATAGTTTTATCTTTATCAAATAATGCACCATACTGGTCATTTGAAAAATATTGGTTATTGCTATCAACATTTATACTTGCAAGACTTGTGCAAGAAGGAAATACATCAAAACCTATTGATTCAACACTTTCAGGAATTGACACGCTTGTGAGCTTTGTACAATCGTTAAATGCATATTCACATATTCTTGTTATGCCATTATTTATAACAGCAGTTTTAACAAGTGTTCGGTAATAATACCAAGGCAGCTGTGCGATAACGCTAGCACGTTCCATAGCACCAGTGCCTGAAATTGTTAAAAGACCTGTAACAACATTTAATGACCATACAGCATTAGCACCACAAGAGCCACTAAGAAGCTGGTTATTTTCACACTCATAATCAATATTTAAAGAGCTAGAGTTAAGGCAAGTATTCCACTCGCCAACTGAAATTGCTTTCCACTGTTCTTTTGTACCGGAGAAAAAGATAACCTTAAGACTAGAGCAATACTCAAAAGCGTAATCCTCAATTTTTGTTACACTTGCAGGAATCACTATATTTGTAAGTTTTTCACAAAACATAAATGCCGCATAACTGATTGTTTTTATACCCTCAGGAATAACAACACGCTCTAATGATTCACACCAATAAAAAGAATTTCTGCCGATTGATGTTATACCCTCAGGAATTATAACATGTGTAATAGTTGCATTTTTACGAAAAGCCTGATTTCCAATTGATGTTACTTTATAGCCATTAATTGTTGATGGTATTCTTAAATTTGTTTCTGTGCCACTATAACCTGTAATCTGAGCAGTTTTATTTTCTTCTGAAATTACAGAGTAAGTCCAATCGCCACTTGTAATAGCACTTACTGTGATTGGAAAGACGGACAACACCATCATAATTGCTAAAATCACGGATAAAAACTTACGCGTTCTTTGCATAACTCTCATCTCCTATTTTTCCATATTTAGTCAATATCATAATATAAGAAAAAATTTTATAAGTAAAGCGAAATGCAAAACTGCCGAAAAAAGCGGTAATTTTGCAAGAAAATGCACCTTAAATTACTTATTGGTTATCATTACTGTTGCTGTAAACACTTTATTTTGTTGGTCATATTCCCAGTCATAATCACCATTATACTTTTTAAGTGTTTTAAAAACACTTTTAAGTCCCACACCATGAAATTTCTTGTCTCTTTTTGTGGTAAATAGTTTTTCATTAACCAATTTAGGGGCAATATCACAACTGTTAGTGATAATCAAAACATCATATGTATTACGATAATCCGTAGATAATGAAACCTCACGCTTTTCTGATTTTTCGGCAGACTCTAAAGCATTATCAAGAAGATTACCTAAAATTGTAACCAAGTCATAATCTTCAACATATTCAAGATTTTTAAGACGAATATCAAAAGTGAAGTTTACACCTTTGATTTCGCATTCTGTAATATATTTGTTGATGATAACATCAAGAGTTTGATTACCACTATGACTCACCTTACTATATGAGGCAAGACTCTCAGTCATTTGGTTTATGTATTTTTCAATTTGCGGGTCGGTATTAAGACTCTTGATTGCAGACAGATGGTTTTTAGCATCATGTGCAAATATCATTAAGTCCTGATTTTGCTTTTCAAGAATATCGTAATATGTCTTTTCAATTTCAATCCTATTAATTTCATTTTTTAATTGAAAAAGTTCATTTTCTTTTTCACTATTGCGTTGATATGTAATAAACAAAACTATTGATGATAATAACAACAATGCTCCAACTGTAAGCATTAAAATCTGATAAGCTTTGTTATCGTTAGTTATATACCAGAATGTTGTAATTACCAAAATTGCAGAAACAGGGTAAAGATAAAAAGATGCTGGAACTTTTGAATAATTCTCTTTGTTTAATATTCGCGACAACAACGCACACACCAAAAAGAACAATCCTTTACTTGTAATAACAACATACAATGCAAAAAGATCATTATCACGATAATCAGAAATATCGGCATTCGAAACAATTGCTAAAATAGCCTCAAATACATATTCTAATGCTATACAAATAAACTCTAATAAAATCGACCATAAAGCCGCTTTTGTGGGTTTTATCTTAAAGCATAAAACAGCAAAAAGGAAACACACCAACGGATAGAAAATAATATTGAGCCACACACTATTGGCAGATAAAATGTTTGCCAAATAAGCCAGAATAAAAAGCTCTGTCCCTGTGAGCAAACAAAATGAGGTCTTCATTTTTTTCTCTACCAATTGAGAAAAAACTGTGTATGTTGCAAATAATTCTATAATGTATGCAACTGTCAAAATAGTATAATAAAGCATAATTTACCTCCTTTTAAGGTAATTAAACCAAGCTTTGTGAAAATCTGCCTGCTTTCTTGGTGCAACAGGAATTCTTATTGTTTCATTAAGATAAACTTCTGTATAGTTATATCTTGTAACATAATGAAGATTTACCAAAAAAGATTTATGTACTAAATAGAAAAATGTTGTAGGGAGTTTTTCGCTCCATTCTTCAATTGATTCACGTGCAATAATTTCACCATCTTTTGTGTAAAGATAGTTTTTTCTGTTTTCTCTTTTGATATAAATAATATCATCAACTAAAATTCTTTTATGTTCTTTATTATTATAGATAAAAACATCAACATAAGCACCATCAATATATTCCATCGCCTTATCAAGACTTGAATATAAACGCTTTACATCAAATGGTTTTTCAAAGAATCTGAACACCTGCAAATCCATTGCATCGTCCTGATACTCATCAAATGCAGTTACAAAGAAAATTACTACTTTACTATTTCTCGCTTTTAATTTACGAGCCAGACTAAACCCGTCAATTTCAGGCATTTGAATATCAAGAAAAACCAAATCATAAATAGCCTCAGTTTTAACAACATCAGTTGGATTTGTAGTTGTTTCTATTTCAAAAGTAATACCGTGATTATTCATATATTCTTCAACATAACCTTTCAACCCAGTTATGTTTTTGATTTCATCATCACAAATAAGTATTCTCATAAAGTCACTCCGTTTTATTCAAAAAAGAATCTTATAACTCAATATAATTCTATCAAAACCAGTATTCAATAGCAAGTAAATTGCAAAATTGCAGATTTTTCCTGCATTTTTGCAAGAATATCAAATAAGACAAAAAATGTGCATCCACATAATGTAGTGCGTATTAAAAAAGATATACAAATTTGACTTTTATATTATAAAAATGGTTTAATATAAGCATAAGTACTTTTAAGGAGGCATTATATGGCTATCAAGCAGAGAACTTATACTATGGATGATTTAGTGGAGCAAGACTTAAAAACGGCTCCTGCGTTAGATTTACCGGCTTTTAAAACAGAAAAAGTATATGTACCCAAAGATGGTGGAAATTTAATTGTATTTTTTGCAAATGCTTATGATATGTTGTATATCTTCTTCCGTAACCTCGTCAATGTCAATTTCGCTGTTTAATAAGGCAAGTTCCTCAGCAACTAGACAAGTATCATTTTTTCGGTACTTAATCGTATTCCCTGAATCGCTATCTGTTTTTAGTTTATCAAGTCTGCGATGAAGTGCCTCGCGTTGGTCTTCGCGTCGTTCTGAGAGAATGCTATCTATAAGGGCTTCTGTTTTATAATCCTCAATTGCACGAGCAATTTTGAGTATTGCTGCAAGTTCTGTACCGTGAACACTTTTAGGGTCTATTTCATTTCTTATAATTTGCTTATGACGGTCGGTGTATTTAGTAGATTTTGTTGTTTTCAGAACAGGGGCTTCACCACGATATAGACGATGCATACGTTCTCTGGCTTGTTTTCTGTTTTTTTCAGCAACCTCATCCTTGAGTTGTGCGATTCTCTTTTCTGCTTTTTCCATAATTTCCTTATCATTTATTTTAGTAGCACTAATTAGAAGCCATCTATAGAATTGGCCATTAACCTCATTGTCGGTTATTTCACCTCTAATATATTTTGTTTGTTTTTCTGTATAACCTGGAATAGTATCAATGATTGGTTTTGTTCTTTTTTTACTCATGACTAAATGTCCTCCATGTTTCATTTGGTTTAAACATATTATGACAGATTATGAACACAGGTATTTTTATATATAAAAATACCTGTCTAATATTTATTTTAAGCCATGTTTCATCAAAAAACATCACCAACATTTTTACGAGAAAAACGGAGTTTTCACTATGAAAAACTCCGTTTTATTTTTGAGTATTAAATTTTTTTAATTTTCAAAAAGCCACTAGATTTTATATAACCGTCTTATGACTCCGCTATTTTTTATCTTTTAAGATTTAAAATCTCATCAATTGGACCTTTGAAATCCTTGTGGATGTTTTTGAGTGGTTTGTTATTCTTAACAAAGCTACCAAATACCATACCTTTTTTGTCTGTTGACATCTGGAATTTTGAAATAACATTTGTGAGTTCTTTCTTCATATCTTTGTTCTTAAGATATTCGCAGTTGTCAATTGTAATTTCAACAATAGCATCAGGGCTTGCTGTTACTGTGATTTCAAGTGTATCTGTATTCGCAACAGTATAATCAACATTTGCGCTGATGTCACCCTTAACAACATCTTTGAACTTGATAACATAAGTTCTGCTTTGTGGAACAACTGAAGAGTCACCTTCTGCTTTTGCGATTGTAAATGAAACCTTGTTACCATCTTCGCTAACTGTGAATGCAGTTTTAAGGTATTCACCATTCTGATATGAAAGTGTTTCACCGTCATCTTCATAGAGGGTGAATGTATTGTTACCACGATAAACTAAAAGTTCAAGAGCTTCAGGGTTAGAGCAATCGTTAGTTCTGTCGTTAGCACTCATTGGAATAATCGCGCCTTCACGAGCGAGAACTGGAATATTCTCAATGTCACGATACATTTTAACGAACTTGTTGCCCTCATAAATTCTGCCTGTGAAAATATCTGTGTATCTTCCTTCAGGAATCCACACATTAACACCTGCAAGGTTAGTTTTGAGTGATGTGTGTTCTGTAATCGGTGCAACAATGAGTTCAGTACCGAAGAAGAATTCATTTTTGCAGTTATATGCGTTTTCGTCAGTTGGATAAGCATAATACATAGGCTCACAAATTGCTCTGCATTCAGTATGTGTGCGATAGTTCATTGTGTAGATATATGGTAAAAGCTTATGTCTGAGACGAAGCGCATCCTTTGCGATTCTCTCAACAGGACCGCTATAATTCCAAGGCTCTTTACCTGCAAATTCGTTGTTTGTTGAGTGAAGTCGCATAACAGGGCTATAAATACCTAACTGTACCCAACGAAGATAAAGCTCGTCGTCTTTTTTGCCCATACAGTGACCGCCGATGTCGTGACTCCACCAAGGATAAGCAATATTAGATGCAGTTGCAGTAAATCCTGGTTGGAAATCAAGACTCTTCCAAGTCTGTGTTGTATCACCAGAGAAACCTAATGGATAGCGTTGGCTACCTGCACCACAGAAACGAGAGAGAATGAGTGGACGGTGATTGTCTTTTGCATTGTCAAGGAAGTGATAGTGGTTAAGTGCCCAAAGTGGGTCAAGACCTTTAACCTTTGTGTTGTTGCCTTGTTGCCAGTCAATCCACCAGAAGTCAACACCTTTTTCTTCAAATGGTCTGTGAAGAATGTCAAAATAGTTTTCTGTGAATTTCTTATCTGTAATATCAAATTCAACAGGCTTTTTGTCAGCAGGGTTTTGTCCCATAGCCTTACACATATCTTCATATTGGTCTTCAAACCAACGCACGCCCATTGATGGGTGAATGTTGAATGTAATATGATAGTTATCTGCTTTGAGCTTATTTAAGAATTCTTCATAGTCAGGGAAAAGGTCTGTGTTGAAGCTGTATCCTGTCCAACCTGCTGACCAAATATCATAGATATATTCCCAAAGGTTAAGATGCTTTGTCATCTTGTGAGCATCTTTACCGAATTTTTTCTTTATGTCAACCCAGTGCCAGTCCATATCAACAGTTGCAACTGTGATTGGCACTTCTTCATCCTTGAATTTATCCATAAGAGTCAAATACTCTTCTTGTGTGTATGCCTTATATCTGCTCCACCAGTTAGAGAGAGCATAACGGGGGATGAGTGGCACTTTACCTGTGAGCTTATAAAGGTCAGTTGTAGCACCTATGTAGTCGTTGCCATAAGCGAAATAGTATTCATCCTTTTCTTTGTTGTCACGTGGCAAAATTGTGCCGTCTTCTTTAAGCACAAGTGTTTCGCTGTCGTCAAGAATTGCAACACCATCTTTTGAGCAAACACCATCATTGAGCTTGATGATACCTGCAGTAATATCAAGTGTACGGCAAGTGCCTTTAAGGTTACCAGACTTGAAATTCTGATTAATTCTTCCGTCACTTAAAGTGATGCTCTTCATTTTGTTTGCATTGAGAGAATATGTAAATATTGTACTTTCTGTCTTGATTTCGATAAGTCCGTTTGACTCTTTAACTTCAAAAGACGCATCACAGAAATCTCTGAACCATACGCTCTGTGTTGGCTCGTCACAGAATTTTGCATTCTTTTGGTTTTCAACTCTCAAAAGGCAAGGTGTGATAACAGTAAATCTTGTGTTGCCACGAATAATAGTCTGCTCACCCTTTGCAACGGGAGAGCAATCTATTTTAAAACGCTTTGCATAGCTATCCATAAAAATCCCCTTATCATATAGATTTTGTTCACATTAAATTATATATCTAAACTATATTAAAGTCAAACATAATGGTTGTATATTATCAAAATAAATGATAAAATAAATATATCATATTAAGCAAAGGACTAAAAATTATGAAATTTATATCTTGGAATGTTAACGGCTTTCGAGCTTGTTTAAATAAAGGCTTTGAAGACTTTTTCAAAGCAGAAGATGCAGATTTTTTCTGTATTCAAGAAACAAAAATGCAACCGGGTCAGGCAGAATTTGCAACCCCTGATTATCACCAATATTGGTATAGCGCAGAGAAAAAGGGATATTCAGGCACAGCAATTTTTGCCAAGCACGAGCCATTAAGCGTAACTTATGGATTAGGCATTGAAGAGCACGACCATGAGGGTAGGGCAATTACTCTTGAATATGAGAACTTCTATCTTCTCTGTGTTTATACACCAAATTCACAAAGAGAGTTGACACGACTTGATTATAGAATGACTTGGGAAGACGCTCTACGTGAATATATGCAGAAGCTCGATAACAAAAAACCTGTGATTTATTGTGGTGACTTGAATGTTGCCCACCAAGAAATCGACCTTAAAAACCCAAAGACAAATCACCACAACGCAGGGTTTACTGACGAAGAGAGAAACAAGTTCACAGAGCTTTTAGACGCAGGGTTTACTGATTCTTTCCGTTATCTTTACCCTGAAAAAATACAGTATTCTTGGTGGAGTTATATGTTCCACGCAAGAGAAAAGAATGTAGGGTGGCGCATTGACTATTTTGTTGTGTCAGACCGTCTTGCACCAAAACTTAAAGAAAGCACAATTTATACTGACATAATGGGTAGTGACCATTGCCCAGTTGGAATTGAAATTGAGATATAAAAAAGAGCCCTTTAAAGGCTCTTTTCTTTTATACCAGAAATCATATACATTTGTGAGTCGGAAATGATTATATCAACTTTAAGATGTTTTGACATTAACTTTGCAACAATTTCTGCTTCGGGTAAGTCGAGAGAAATAGTTTTTGCTTCCCCCGAATGACATTTTTGAATTTCTTCTCTGCTTGCTCCGTGAGCAATTGAAAATCGACCACCGATTTTAAGTGATTTAGTGAGATTTTCAATAAGTTTTTCAGGGCTTTCAAAGTGTGGATATGCATTGAAAATCATTATTCTGTCAAACTGTTTACCAAAATCATAAGTCAAAGCATTGTCACAGATAATTTCATATTCGGGAAACTTTTCTTTTGCTATTTTCACCATTTCTGGTGAAATATCAATGCCTGTTACCTTTGCATTTCGCTTTTGATAGTCGGAGAAAAGCACACCTGTGCCACAAGCCACATCAAGCACAGAAACACCGTCTTTAATGTCACCCAAATCTAAAATTTTATCTATGACTTGTTGATTTTGGGCGTTTACTGTGTCCCAATTCTTTGCACGACTATCAAAAAAGTTGATAATATCTTGTAATTTCATAAAACACCTTTATTTTTCAGCAGATTTGAAATGCAATTCTCTCATACCCTCAACTTCGTCGCATATTGCTTTAAGGCTGCAGGTGTCACAATCAAAATTCACAGTATTCATAACATGGTTGAGTGCTTTTGTGATTTCGTTGTTTTTCTCGGCGATTTTAGTGAAAGAATTCAAATCAAGGTTTGTGTTGGTGATAAAAATCACCTTAACACCCTTGACACTTGGAATTTCTTTATATTTGTTTATAAGCAAATTGCCGATTTTTTGAAAATCAATGCCTTTTTTGATTGCACTTTTTGAAACGCGCACATTTTCTTTGTGAGAAGTTGAAGTTGTTCTAATCATATATCCATCGGGGAAATAATGATATTTAACATATTCGATTTTTCTTATGAGATTATATGCTTTTTGCTCATCATCAACTGCGTCGATTTCAATGATAGAAATTCTGGCAAATTTGCGTTTTTGAGAAATTTCTGCACAATCATCACCAACAATCAATATTTCGTCATTGATAGGGGATGATGTTACAAGATTAAAACCAACGCCGTCAAGCTCAAAAGCAGTATCCCTTTGCAGAATAACTTGATTATAGCCCAAATCGTCCCAAGCATCATTACTGTTATGCTCAAATGATTTGCAATGATAATTTTCAAGCAGATTGTTGGTGTCTTTGATTAATGAATTGAAAAAGTCCATTATAATTTTTTATCCTTTTTCATTTTGTCATAATGCTTTTGCAACCAGTCATAAACAGTTCTAACAAGCTTCATATCAAGATTAAACCAATAAATTGCAAAGGTGATTACAAAGAGAGCAAGAATAACACCAAGAATTATAAATAATACTTCCATATTAGTTCTCCTTTGCAAGTCCCTTTTGACGAGCATATTCTGCAGCGCCCAATGCACCCATCAACTGTGGGTCGGTTTTAAGCTCAACAACTGTTATTTTAAGCACCTTTTCGATAGCTTTTTTAAGACCGTCGTTTTTAGCACAGCCACCTGTGAGAGTAATGCTATCAGTAGCACCTGCTTTTTTAGCCATAACAAAGCAACGCTTTGCAACTGCCAACTGAATACCTGCTGCGATTTCATCCATAGGTTTGCCTTCACCAACAAGCGAAATAACTTCACTTTCTGCAAAAACTGTGCACTGTGCAGTAATTGGAATAGTATTTTTAGCGTTCAATGAAAGCTTTGAGAACTCAGGTAATGTCATTTCAAATGCGTTAGCCATTGCTTCATAGAAACGACCTGTGCCTGCTGCACATTTATCGTTCATAGCAAAGTTTTTAACTGTGCCGTCTGTGTCAATTGAAATACCCTTAACGTCTTGACCGCCAATATCGATAATTGCTTTAACTTCAGGGTTAGTAACATGCACACCCATAGCGTGACAACTGATTTCAGAAATGTTTTCGTCAGCAAAAGGAACTTTGTTTCGTCCGTAACCCGTACCGATAAGATATGTAAGTTCTTTTGCAGAGTTTAATCCGTCAACCTGTGCTACTGCATCATCAAGTGCGATTTCAGCACTTTGTACGGGATTGATTTTACTTCTATTTGTAACATTGGCAACCATATTGCCATTTTCATCAAGGATTACACATTTAGTATATGTAGAACCTACATCGCATCCACCAAAATATTTCATATTAATACTCCTTATATAGTTTGCATACACGGTCTATTTTTCCTGTAACTGCTTCAAAAATCCTCGAAATATACCAATATGTCTTGCGGTTTTTTCATTGTTACAGAAAAAATATCCTCGCGTTAATTTTTAGTTTTTACCAAGCCAAATCGTCTTCAAAATCAAGAAGAGATGCATCAAGTGGCTCTTCTTGTAAAACTGTTTGCATATATTTGTTAACCTGTTCGCGCATATCTCTTCGTGAAATTGTGCGAGGGTCCATAAGGTCTTGTTTAACCCAGATAAAGTTTACATTGTGTTCTCTTGCTTGGTCATCAAAAATACCCGCAAGACCATCCATACCCTTACAAGAAATCTGGTCATACATAATAACTGTGTCTG
Organism: Candidatus Fimenecus sp.; assembly: GCA_045632525.1. GTDB lineage: Bacteria > Bacillota > Clostridia > Oscillospirales > Acutalibacteraceae > Fimenecus. Next base: position 65,119 of record JAZQWV010000031.1, on the reverse strand, counting down.
CGTTATATTCTTCAACAATGCGCCACAATTCATCAACAACATTTTTATAGCCACCCTTGGTGTGCTTTCTCATAATTGAGCGTTGATATGTCTTTGCCAAATCTTTAAGGGATTGTTCTTTATCTTCTGTGTCGATTTCAAGATATGAAATCATTGTTTCCATATCCATAACAACATTCATACCCCAACAGTTTTCAAGCCAGTTTGCAAAACTTGTATAATAGTTAGCAGGGCAAGACCATACAACTGTGCGGTGACGCATTTCCTTTGAAACGGGAGTTTTCTTTTCATAAGCTTTCATCATAATCTTATTAACTTTCTTGTCAACCTTTAAGAAACGCTCATTTGTGCCACCTGAAAGGTTGAAATAGAAAATTCTGTAAAGCCAGAAAGCAGCACCCGTCATCTGTGGATAAGGGGTTTTATTTATATCCCATTTTTGACGCTCGTAATCGAGCTGTTCGTTATACATTTTCATTCTCTTGAAATATGCATCCCAGTCAAATTTTTCACCGGTCTGGTCTTCAATGAATTTAATGAGAGCTTTGATTTCGTCAACTGCATATTCCTGAACATCTTCGCCATCATAACGAAGTGGAATACCAAAGAAATGAGTAGGAAGATTAATTCTTCTGTCAAGGAAAGATGAGTTCATAATCGAACCGTCACAAGGCATATTTGTGCCAATCATACAACAACCCATTTTTGGATAATCGTCTTCAATTGCAACGCCTGCTTCAGCACTTGGCAATGGACAAACATCAGCAGGAACACCAAAACTCTCGGTTACTTCAAGGTAAGGTGGTGTAATCTGTTGGTCAACCATAGATGCCAAGAAGATTGGCAAAGTCTGAAGTGGCACAGGAATAAGATTTGGAAAACCTGTAAAAACTTCGTTAGGAACAATTTCATCCATCAAAACAATTCTTTTTGAAAGCTTGTTGTTTGGATTTATTTTTTCGTCAGCTTTTAATGATAAGTTAATCAAATCAGTTGTATGCTTAACAATCATGTTATAGTGAAGATGAGCGATTTTAAGATGTGCGCCACGAAGACCTGCACAATGACGGTCAATAAATGATGGAGCAGAGAGATAAGATGCCATCCAACGATATCTCCAGATACCCTTAACTGTTGATACAGGAGCTTTGAGCACCATTTTTATCATATCTTTCCAGTTAATAAGCCAACGATAATAGTCATACATTGTGTCTTTAAAGCCACGCCATTCTCTGTGCTTCAAAACAGCGGTATGCTCTTTATAAAGTTTACCGTATTCAGCCATTTTTCTTCTCCTCCTTTGCTTTTTGAATTTTCTTGATTTCAAGGCTTTCAACAAAAGCTTGAACGCGAGTGCGAAGTTGCCCTGATGCAGATGCTGTGTATTGACGGTCAACTGCTGCAGTTGGCACGCCATAATCACCACTCATAACATAAGAAGCAAGTGCTCTTTCATAACCCCAATATTCACAGAATTTAAGTTGTTCATACATAACGCCATCTGCGTGGTATTCATCAACTAATTGTTTAACATAGTCACGACGCTCTTGCACTTTTTCGTGGCTCATATATCTTGGACATTGACTTGTTTTCATATAGTGAGTGCAAATCTGTGTAAGAATATCCTTATCTTTATCGATAATGATTTCTTGTCTGCCTGGTAATGCACCGAAGCAATAACGGTCAGCAACAACCAATGCGCCACTATCTTCAATAAGAGATGTGAATTCAGGGTCGTCCATTTCAGAACCAACCACCACGATTTTTGCACGATAATTCTTTTTAGCATCGGGTTCTCTTGTCTTTAATTCTTCTGCAGTTTCACGAAGTGCAGGTAAGATTAAAGATTTAGGACAACAATATGTAATAAGGTTTAAAATATGATATTCATAACCTGTAATTCTTGGGTTTTCTTCTTTTCTGTAATCGCCGATTTCTGTCATAAGACGGCAAACTTCATTGTGCTCTTCGACAGCTTTTAAAAGAGCTTCGTCAGAAGTGTCAACGTCATAGACTTTGTTGAGCATATCAAGAATTTTAACTCTTGTCTGGTTAACATAATGCTTAATTGTGTGTTCTTCGATTTTGAAAGGTGCATCTAAAAATGTAACAAAAAATTTGTCGTTTGGAACAAGGTTGAGCAATTCAAAATGCTCGGCAGTTCTGTTCATTTCAGAGCAAGTTTCAGATGAAAGAAGAGCGTTTAAGAAGTTGTATCCACCTTCAATTGCTCTTTCAAGAATTGCTTTTGAGTAACCGCAAAGGAAGTTACTCATATAATAAGTTGCAATATCCATTGAGCCTGTTCTTGGTGCTCGAAGTCTTACAGAAAAACAGTTGCCACAGTTTAAAAGCACTTCAGGGATGTGATAACAAGTATATCCAAGTGCGATTCCACCATCGTTTTTTGCCTTTTGCACAAGCTCGTTATTTGCGTCTTGCAAAAGTTTTTCAAACTCATAAAGATGTTTTAAGTCTTTCATATCTTACTCCTTATATTATTTCTAATTCTGTGAGAGCTTTTTTAACACCCTTGACCACATTTGAGTCGTCGGGAAGTTTTGTGATGTTTTTGCCCTCAATATCATAAATTGCAAGATTTTTATCATTTTCAATATATGACAAAACAGGAATTCCGTTTGTATTGATGTGGGGGATAACGCTTTCGTCGGGAAGACGGTTAACGATTGCACCAATTTTTTTATACATAACAAGCTCGTCAGCAACATTTTTAATTGTTGTGATAACCTGAGTGCCTTTTTTACTTGCGTCAGTGATAAGTAAAAGGTGGGTAACCTTTTCCATAACTCGACGGTTGATTTGTTCAATACCAGCTTCACCATCAATAACAACATAGTCAAAATCACTTGAAAGAATGCTGATTACTTCTTTCAAATAAGAATTTATTTTGCAGTAACAACCTGCGCTTTCAGGACGACCAACAGCAATAAATGCGAAGCCATCAGTTTCAACAAGTGCATCAAAGATTTTATATCTTGCATCACCCAAAAGTTCAATTGCGGTTTTTGTGTCGCCATCTTCAACAGTTGCAACGATTTCTTTTCTTATGTCGTCAATTGTTGTTTTAACATCAATGCCCAATGCAGTTGAAAGCCCAACAGCAGGGTCAGCGTCAATTGCAAGGATTTTCTTATCAGGATATGTTTCAACAAGAAGTTTCACAATTGCAGCAGAAATTGATGTTTTACCAACTCCACCTTTGCCCGAAAGAGCAATTATTGTAGCATTATTATTCATTAAAATTCCCCCAAAATCTATTACATTATATTGTATCAAAACAAATCACCATTTTCAACCAAAACTGTTTAAAAAATAACAAAAAACTCCCTACAGGGAGTTTTTATATGATGTTTCTTGTAATATTAAAAATCGTAATTCCTAACACAAGCAACTGCACACAGTTAAATGCTTTTTCAACTGTTGAGTCCTTGCATTTTTGGTTAAAACCTGCACCGATAAATCCGCCAAGGATTGCGCCAATAACCATAACTGGTGCAACTGACAAATCAAAATCGGCAAATCCCACGGTAAGTGCAATTGTTGTCAGTTTTGAAATCTGTGCAAAAAGAATTGTAATGAGTGAACAAATTGTTGCGGTTTTTGTGTTTATAGAGAACAGATAAATGATGAGTGCTACATTAATAGGACCGCCACCAATACCCAAGAAAGATGAACATACACCTAAAAATACACCAACCAAGAGTGACACAGGAATACCCTTTAACTCTTTGCCTTTTATTTTTTGCTTGTTTTTCATATAAAGAATAACGCAAAGAATGAGAATAGCAAGCACAAAGTTTTGAACAATGGTAACAATAGAGTTAACATTTAATGCGTTCACTATAAAATCTAAAAGTTTTTCACCGATTATTCCACCTGCAATCGAGCCTATTGCTAATGGGATTGCCAGATTAAAAGGTATCTCAGTTTTTGCTTTAATCTGTTTACCAACTGATACAAGTGCCATTGAAAACACGGTGATTGACGATATAATGCCGATTGTCTGCACATCAAAGTCGCCCAAAACATCCATAAGTGGCTTTATTATAACTCCGCCACCCATACCCGTTAGTGAGCCAACGGTTGTTGCAAACAGAGCAAGAATAAAATAAATTATGTATTGCAAATAAATACACCTCACAAATGTAGATTTATTTTAACATAATAATTGCAAAAATGCACTAGCGTTGATATAATTATTTTATCTTAATAGGGTTGGTGACGCAAATGACAACAAAAGAATATTTAAATTTAATTGACGAAGTCAACGAAAAAGGGAAATACAAGGCTGATTGGGCATCTCTTGCACATCACAAAGTGCCTGAATGGTATATGCACGATAAATTGGGCGTGTTCATTCATTGGGGCATTTATTCAGTACCAGCATTTGGTAGTGAATGGTATTCAAGAAGTATGTATGATAAATGTGTGCGTGAGTTTGAACATCATAGAAAGACTTATGGTGAGCATAAGGATTTCGGATATAAAGACTTTATTCCAATGTTCAAAGCAGAAAAATTTGACGCTTCTGCTTGGGTTTCTCTTTTTAAAAAAGCAGGTATAAAATATGTTATGCCAGTTGCTGAACATCATGATGGTTTTGCTATGTATGACACAGAGTTTAACCGTTGGAATGCAAAAGAAATGGGACCTTGCCGTGATGTTGTGGGCGAACTTAAAGAAGAATGTGAAAAACAAGGACTTACTCTTTGTGCATCAACTCATCGTGCAGAGCACTATTTCTTTATGAACCTTGGCAGAACTTTTGACAGTGATGTCAACGATGATAATTACCGTGATTTCTATGGACCTGCAGTATATTGTGACGAGTGGAATTCACATAATCTTGGTAAAACCACAGAAGATACACATACAATCGGAGCAAGCCAAGAATGGCTTGAAGACTGGCTTGTTCGCACTTGTGAATTAGTTGATAAATACCAACCATCTGTTCTTTATTTTGACTGGTGGATTCATAATCACAGCTTTAAACCATATCTCAAAAAATTAGCTGCATATTATTACAACCGTGCAGACGAATGGGGCAAAGAAGTTACAATTAATTATAAGCACGAAGCATTTCCACCAACTGTTGCAACCTTTGATGTTGAGCGTGGTGCTTTAACAGGTATTTCACCATTGTATTGGCAAACTGACACTGCAATTGGCAAGTGCTCTTGGGGTTACAGAAAAGACAACGAATATAAGAGCGCAAGACAGGTTATTTGCGACCTTGTTGATATTGTTTCAAAGAATGGTAATTTGCTTATTAATATTGGACCTAAACCTGATGGCACAATCACCGATGAAGAAACTGAAGTTTTGCTTACAATGGGTGAGTGGCTTGAAACTAATGGTGAAGGTATTTATGGCACAACTTTCTGGAAACAATTCGGCGAAGGTAAAGTCAACGCTAAAGACGGCTTCTTCCAAGATGGTGATGAAAAGAAATTTACCAACAAGGATTTCAGATTTACATATAAAAATGGTTATCTTTATGTATTCCAGATGCGTCCATCAAAAACGGTGAAGATTAAAACACTTAAAAAGCATAATCCTCATGACTATTTAATTGAAAGTGTTGAATTGCTTGGTAGTGATGAAAAAATCAACTTTACAAGAGATGAAAAAGCGCTTACAATTAAACTTAAAGGTGAAATTGAAAACGATTTACCAATTTGTTTCAAAATTGCAATAGGATAGGGAGAATGATTTATGAAAATTACATTTATGGGAGCAGGTAGTACTGTTTTTGCAAGAAATGTTATCGGTGACTGCATGTGTGTCGAAGCACTTCGCGACAGCGTGTTTGCCCTTTATGACATTGATGCAGAACGCCTTGAAGAGAGCCGTACAATTCTTGAGTCTATGAGAGTTGCCAAAGGTGGATATGGCAAAATCGAGTGCTATGTTGGTGTAGAAAACAGAAAAGATGCTTTAAGAGGGGCAAATTTTGTAGTTAATGCAATTCAAGTTGGTCTTTATGACCCTTGCACTATTATCGACTTTGAAGTGCCTAAAAAATATGGTTTAAGACAGACAATTGGTGATACTCTCGGTATTGGTGGAATAATGCGTACACTTCGCACAATTCCTGTTATGAAAGACTTTGCTGATGATATGGAAGAAGTTTGTCCAGATGCACTTTTCTTAAACTATGTTAACCCTATGGCGATGCTTACAGGATATATGCAAAGATATACTGGCGTTAAAACAGTTGGTCTTTGCCATAGCGTTCAAGGTTGTTCAAAATGGTTACTCAAAAAACTTGATATGGAAGACAAACTTGACGGAAGAAAAGAACTTATTGCTGGTATTAACCACATGGCTTGGCTTCTTGAAATTAAAGACAAGAACGGTGTAGATTTGTACCCTGAAATCAAGTCAAGAGTTGACGAATATATGGCTAAACCTGATGCAGATGATAAAGTTAGAATGGATTATATCAAGAACTTCGGATATTATTGCACAGAGTCAAGTGAACATAATGCAGAGTATAATATGTTCTACATAAAATCAAAATATCCTGAACTTATTGAGAGATATAATATTCCACTTGACGAATATCCACGCCGTTGTGTAAATCAAATTGAGGGTTGGAAGAAAGAGTATGCCGAAATGCTCGAGAAGGGTGTAAAAGAGCACGAGCGTTCAGAAGAATATGCATCAAGAATTATGGAAGCAATGGTAACAGGTAACCCTTACCAAATCAGCGGTAATGTGCTTAACACAGGACATTTGATTACAAATTTACCTGAAAATGCTTGCGTTGAAGTGCCTTGCCTTGTAAATGGATATGGCGTTCATCCTTGTCATGTGGGTGCATTACCTGTACAATGTGCTGCAATGAATATGACAAATATCAATGTTCAGTTGCTCACTATTGAAGCAGCAGTTACTGGCAAAAAAGAGCATATTTATCAGGCTGCAATGCTCGACCCACACACCGGTAGTGAGTTGGATATTGACACAATCAAGAAAATGGTTGACGATTTAATCGTAGCCCACGGTGATTATTTACCAAAATTTAACTAAAAAATAACCCCCAACGGTTAGTCCGTCGGGGGATTTTTTATTCATCAATTCCAAATGCTTCAACTAGTTTTTCGTATTGCTCGTCGGTGATTTTAATAACACCACCATGGCGCTTTTTGCGTTTGCCCATATTGAATTGGTCTTCATTAAGTTGCACAAAATTGCCTGTTGATAAATCATCACAAACAAAAGGGGTATAACCTTTATGAGTATGATATTGGTCGGCAATCAAACACCATTTCTGCTGTTTTTCAAGATAATATGTTTCAGGACCTTCAAGTCCAAAGAAGTTTGCAAAAACATCTGAATGAATTGATTCCCAACTACCGTCAACAAGAGTCTGGCTTCTCTCAATTGTGATTTTCTTGTTGGTTTCATCCTTTGAGAATCGGTAATAATAGCCGTTATCCCAAACAATATTTGTGTCAATCACATCGGTTTTTGCATCAATAAACTTGAATGCAGGTGTGAATTCTTTAAAATCCTTTGTGAATGTGCCATAAATTCTCTGCTTGTGGTGAAGCCGACCTTTTTCTTTTACGCAAGATGCAAAAAATACAAACCAAGCGTCTTTTTCTTTACAGAAAATTGCTTCAGGTGCCCAAACACAACCAGCTGTGTCGATACCAACTTCGCAGAGTCTTTCTTCTGACCAATTGATTAAATCTTCGCTTTCCCAAATAATAATTGAACGACTACCTTTATGTGAAAAGTTATACCAGTTGCCACTTGTGGTGAGCAAATCTGTTGCAATTATAAAGTATTTCTTTAACTTTTTGTCATAAACAATGAATGGGTCACGAATACCCTTTGTGCCAAGCTTTGATTTGAGTAATGGCTCGTCGCCACCTAAATCTTTCCAATGAAGACCGTCACGACTAACTGCAAACCAAACATATTCTTGGTCACCATTTGTTTCTGTGAAATGTGTAAATAAATATGCCATAACAATTTCTCCGATTACATTAATCCTAATTTGAATTTGATGTTAGCAATTGTTCGTTTGGTTTTAATTGTGCGTTGTGCTTTTGGTGAATTATCAGGTTTAAATTCAAGGTTTTCACCATTGATTTCATTAATAATGCCATCATCAGACACACTGAAAATTGTATATTTGAGATGAGCTGCTTCATCTTCATAGAATACTGCGAAATTGCCATCTGAAAGTTCAGTTAAGCAAGAATATCCATAAAAACCTTGGGTCAAGTGATATTTACTAATCCAGTTGATTTCACCATTGTTTTCAGTAAGACCAACACGAAGCACACCGTCTGCTCTCGCTTTAAGACTGCCACCTGCAGAGCAGAGAATTACCTGCTTGCCTTGGATTTTCTTTGATGTTTCCATAAGTGAAACCATACAGTTTTTTGTGCCTTCAAGCGCTTTATCTGCACGGAATGTGCTCCAAGTCACACCACCGTCTGTGCTGTCAGCGTATGCTATATAATTACTTAAATTTCTTGCATACATACGAAGTGCTTTATAGTTGTCACTTTCGATTTTTACAAGTTGTGCTTCACTTGTTTTTCCAATACCTTTTTTAATTTTAATTTTATTGCTTCTGTGCCAAGTTGCACCGTTATCGTCAGAATAAATTGCACTTGCATTTTCAAAGATGGGGTCTTTGAAAAGTCCATTATTATCATAAACGCAGAAAAGAATTCTCTCTTTGCCGTTGTGATTAATTACAATACCACGACCTGGTCCAACACCTAAAAACGATTCTTTTTCTTTTTTAACTTGGTCTGAAATAATTTGTGGGTGACTCCAAGTTTTGCCGTTATCGTCGCTATATCTTAACCACAAATAAGTTGTTTTATAGCACTTGAATTCTGCAGCACTATAAAAAATATTTTGCTGAACTTTTACATTTTCAGAGCCTTTTTGCTCTGTATAAAGTGGCTCGCCGTTTTTGTAAATACGGAATTCACGGTCAACTGAATATTCTGTGATTTTATTATCATTTCTTGTGAAAATTGGAGCGAAATCATCTTGGAATTCACCAATATAAAATCCAAAGGTGTCTAACTTATCACCGTTATTGCCTTTTGTGAGAAGAAGATGCTTTTTGCCGTCAACTTCACAGTAACCAGTACCTGTTTTGCATTGAAGATAACCACATTCAGATGGCTGAGCATCAGCAAGCATAAAAATTCTGCCTGTGCTTGACTGCACAATAACTGAGTCAATGAAAGATGCGCTATCAGTTGCTGTAACTGTGTCAGCATAGTCGTCAAAATGATTGACCATTACATAATCCCAATCATTATATCCGTCTTTTGAAATTGCAACAGCAATGTCGATATTGTTAGGTGAGTCAGAGCCGTGACCATAACGAATGTCTGCACCCGCCATAATACTACCATCATTGAGAGTGTAAAGAGCGGGGATACGGTTGCGCTCTGAACCATATTCTTTATGGTCAAAAGGTTGGTCATAAATGATTTTTGAGTTCATAAAAATCTCCTAATTATTCAAACAAGAATTTCTTAAATGTATCAATATATTCTTTCGCACGAACAGGGGTTGTGCTTTCTGCAAAAATACGAAGAAGTGGTTCTGTACCAGAGAAACGGCAGATAACAAAACCGTCTTCAAAATAAACCTTGCAACCATCTTCATAATTAACACGAACAATTTCGTCTTTGAATGTTGGCAAAAGTTTATCCACCATAAGTGTTTTATTAACCATTGGTTTAACTTCAGGTGCAAATCTCATATCATCTTCAACCATTACAAATGTGCCGAATTCTTTTTTCAGTTCATCAAGAAGCTCGGCAGGTGATTGCTTTGTGACACTGACCATTTCTGCAAAAAGTGATGCGGCATAAACAGAGTCTTTGCCATGAATGTGACCACGAACAGTGAGACCACCTGATGACTCACCACCGAGAACTGCATCAACCTCGTCGATTTTTGATGAGATGTATTTAAAACCAACAGGAACTTCGAAACATTCTTCGCCAAAGCTTTCTGCGATTTTATCAAGCATGTGAGTTGTTGCAAGGTTTCTAACTACTGGACCACGCCAACCTTTGTATTTAACGAGATAATAGTATAAGAGACAAAGAATTTCGTTAGCATTTATGTAACTTCCGTTAGCGTCGATAATACCAAGACGGTCACCGTCACCATCCATAGCAATACCAAAGTCATAACCACCGTTTACAACCTGATTACGAAGTGTAAAAAGACTTCTTTCAGATGGAGCAGGCATAACACCACCAAAATATGCGTCTTTGTTGATGTTGATGGTATCAATTGTGCATCTTGCTGTGTGGAAAATTACAAGTAAAGGATATGTGCCTGAACCGTGCATTGAGTCAAAAAGCACACGAAGTCCACGCTCGCGAAGTGCGTTCATATCAAGAAGACCAATAATATCATCAAGGAACTTGTTGAAAGGATTGTTGATGTATGTAACAAGTCCTTTTTCGAGAGCAACAGAAAAGTCCATAAACTCAACTTCATCCACTGTTGCAATTAATTCTTCAAGATGATTTGTGGTTTCAAGTGGTGCGTCACGACCTTCTTCAACAATGAGCTTAATTCCGTTATAACTTGATGGGTTATGGCTTGCTGTGATTTCAATACCAAAATCAAGGCCTTGGTCTTTAACTGTGTGCATAACAAGTGGAGTTGGCACACTTCTATCCATAAATAATACATTGATGCCATCAAAACTCAAAACTTCTGCTACCCATTTTGCAGCATTTTCAGAGAGAAAGCGTCTGTCGAAACCGATGATTACAGGCTTATCTGTTTTGTTTTCTTCTTGCATGAGCAAACTAATGCCTTTTGCCACTCTGCGCACATTTTCACAGATAAAGTCTTCGCCGATAATTGCACGCCAACCACCTGTACCAAATGAAATTTTGTTCATAATATCACCTCAAAAAAATTCTGCTTTTATCATATCAAAAATATAAGTTTTTGTAAATATTTTTTAAACTAACTTTTGTATCAAAAAGAAAATAGCAGTCCCGACAGAAGTCGAAACTGCTATTTTGGTCGAGATGACAGGAGTCGAACCTGCGGCATCCACGTCCCGAACGTGGCGCGCTACCATCTGCGCTACATCTCGATATATTATTGTAATTTTATATAGTGTTGTAGTTGCATTTCCGATGTCGTGCCACTACGTGGCTTACGGTTAAAACATAGTCGTTCTGCTCATTATCATTTCGCATAACTCCTTGTTTTGCCGCTTTTCGCACTCCTTTTATCTGCCACCGGTAGTAGTCGTGCTCAAAACTACCATCTACGCTACCTCTCAATACTCAGTAATTATAATATGTTTGATTTTATAAATCAAGTAATTTTAAAATAAAAAGGCGAGGGATACCTCGCCTAAATTTTATCTAATTCCGTAATTTTCAATTACATAGTCCATGTCTTTATCGCCACGACCTGAAAGGTTGATAAGAATTGAACCGTGTTCCATCTGCTGTGCAAGTTTCATACCGAACGCAACTGCGTGTGAACTTTCAATTGCAGGGATAATGCCTTCCATACGAGAAAGTTTGAAGAATGCATCGATTGTTTCTTCGTCGTCAATTACATCATATTTAACTCTGCCAAGCTCTTGCAAGAATGCATGTTCAGGTCCAGATGATGGGTAGTCAAGACCACTTGCAACTGAATAAACAGGAGCAGGCTCGCCATTTTCATCTTTAAGCATAATGCTGTTGAAACCGTGCATAATTCCTTCTGTACCGTATTTAAGACTTGCTGCGTGGTCGCCCATTTTTGGACCACGGCCAAGTGGCTCAATACCATAAATATCAACAGGGTCGTTAAGGAAACCAGCAAAAAGTCCTGCTGCATTAGAACCACCACCAACACAAGCAACAATAGCGTTTGGAAGGTGACCTGTCATTTCAATAAACTGTTCTCGTGCCTCAATACCAACAACGCTCTGGAAATCGCGAACCATCATTGGGAATGGGTGAGGGCCTAAAACTGAGCCGATGCAATAAATACAGTCTTTATATTCTTTACTATATGCATCAAATGCTGCGTCAACTGCTTCTTTAAGAGTCTGTAAACCATGAGTAACTTCAACGACATTTGCACCAAGAATTTTCATTCTTGCTACATTTGGAGCTTGTTTCTTAATGTCAACAGAGCCCATATAAATATCACATTCAAGACCGAAATATGCAGCTGCAGTAGCAAGAGCAACACCGTGCTGACCTGCACCTGTTTCTGCAATAATCTTTTTCTTGCCCATATATTTTGCAAGAAGTGCCTCGCCCATACAGTGATTGAGCTTATGGGCACCTGAATGGTTCAAGTCTTCACGCTTTGCATAAAGCTGAACTTTACCACTAAGAGCATCTGAAAGTCTTTCAAGATGTGTAACAGGTGTTGGTCTTCCTTGAAATTCTTTTCTAATTCTGCGAAGCTCTGCAATGAATTTTCTTGACTGACAAATTGAGAAATATGCCTCTGTAATTTCTGCCATGGCATTCTTTAATTTATCGTCAATATAAACTCCGCCGTATTTGCCAAAATAACCATCCTTATCAGGATAATTGTTGAAATAAGTTTCAAAATCAACATTGTTGAGAATCATAATTGTTCCTCCTTAAAAAATAAAAAATCCATCCCACAAAAAAATGGGACAGACTGAAAAATAATCTGCGGTACCACCCAAATTCGTATCAAAGATACGCACTCACTGTGTACTATTATACACATAGCACTATAACGGTTGCCCTCCGTCGCACCTATTAAGGCGAATAACGCCGAACACGATATGGTTCTTGTTAGCATATTTTCGCCTATTCTGCGTCTAAAATCTTGCAATACGACAGTATTGTTGCGATTTTATCCTTGCCTATACAAAAATCTGCTTAACAAGAACTGCTCGCACCTAAAATGTTTGAAATTAAGATGAATTTTTGTTTTTGAAAACGTAGGCTTGCTGACGCAAGTCAAGTTTGAAAAAGTAAAAATTCGATTAAAGTCAACATTTTAGGCGTATTGTGTTCGACTTTATTCGCCTTTTTCGGATTGCCCTCAAAAGTCCATTCATTGAAATTCTTATTGCCGTATTCTCACCACCAACGGCTCTCTTTGAACAAGTTAAAATCAATTACTACTCTTTCTCATCGGTTTGTTGGTTAATTATTAAGTTGTAAAAATTTTAACACCACAAACAAATAATGTCAATAGCAAATTTTATATGGTATTTATTGTTAAAATATGTTATACTATCTATAACTATGATTTTGGAGTTGCGTTATGAAGATTTTAGCAATAGACGGTAACAGTATTTTAAACAGAGCCTTTTATGGTATTCGTGCTTTGTCAACCAAAGATGGCAGATTTACCAATGGTATTTATGGCTTTATGACTATTTTAATGAAACTTCGTGATGAAGTGAATCCAGATGGTGTGGCTATTGCTTTTGACCTTAAAGCGCCAACATTCCGTCACAAAATGTATGATGGATATAAGGCTAATCGTCATGGTATGCCACCAGAACTCGCACAGCAGTTACCTGTACTCAAAGAACTTTTAACTACATTGGGTTATAAAATCGTAACACTTGAAGGCTATGAAGCAGACGATATTTTAGGCACAGTTGCAGGATTGTGTAAAGATGGTGACGAATGCTTTATCGCAACAGGTGACCGTGACTCATTCCAACTTATCCGTGATAATGTTACTGTTTTGTTGCCACATACAAAAATGGGCAAAACAACAACTGAAATTTATACTCCAAAAAGACTTTTAGAAGAATATGGCGTTGAGCCGTTACAGATGATTGACATAAAAGCACTTCAAGGCGATACATCTGACTGTATTCCTGGTGTTGCTGGCGTTGGCCAGAAAACAGCGGGAGATTTAATTCAGAAGTTCGGCTCAATTCAAAATATTTATGATAATATCGACACTCTCGAAATCAAAGAAAATCTTAAAAACAAACTTGTTGCAGATAAAGAAAAAGCATTTTTGAGCTACACTCTCGGCAAGATTATTGATGATGCGCCAATCGGTTGTGCACTCTCTGATTTTGTGCCATCTTCTGCAGACGAAGAAAAGGCAAGAGCAATGCTCGCTGACCTTGAAATGTTTAAAATTATTGAAAAACTTGAATTTTCAGCACCAACTGTGGTTGAGAAGAAAGACGAAAAGGTCAAAGAATTAGGCTTTTCTGCAGACTTTTCAACAGACGACCTCTTAAACAAAGTTAAAGCAGAAAAGTGTGCTTATTTCACAGTTGATTATAAAGATTTAGATAATCCTGAATTCTGTTTTTTGTGTGATAACATTGTTTATCACCTTGAACCAATGCATTTAGGCTATTTTGATTTTGTAAAGGCTATTTTAGAAGACAAAGAAATCAAAAAATACACTGACAATTCAAAACTTTTATACAGATTTGCATTCCTTAATAAAATTGAGATTAAAGGAATGGCTCTTGACACATCTTTGGCTGGGTATATTCTCAATCCGTCAGCAAATGGATATAGTCCGTTGCGACTTTGCGAAGAATACAAAGCGCCAATTCCAAAGGTAAATAGTGAATTGATTCTTGCACAAGATTGCGCAGTAATGAAATCTGTTTCATTGGTGCTTAAAACACAAATTGAAAGCAATAATCAAGAATATTTGCTCTATAATGTTGAAATGCCACTTGCAGAAGTTTTGGCTTCTATGGAACATTTAGGATTTATGGTTGACCGTAAGGGCATTGCAGAATTTACACAGAAAATAAGTGTAGAGCTTAAAACAATTCAGCAAGAAATCTATGATTTAGCGGGTGAAGAGTTTAATATCAACTCACCAAAGCAGTTGGGTGTAATTCTCTTTGAAAAAATGGGACTTCCTGCAAAGAAAAAGACCAAGAGTGGATATTCAACAAATGCAGATGTGCTTGAAAGTTTGCAGAACGAGAATCCAATAATCGAGAAAATTCTTTGGTTCAGAACTCTTTCAAAGCTCTATTCAACTTATTGCGAAGGACTTCTCAAAGTAATTGGTGAAGACGGAAGAATTCATTCTTCGTTTATTCAGACAGAAACCCGAACAGGTCGAATTTCATCAACTGAACCCAATCTTCAAAATATTCCTGTGAGAAAAGAAATCGGTCGCGAAATGAGAAAGTTTTTCGTTGCAAAAGACGGTTGCCTTTTAGCTGATGCCGACTATTCACAGATTGAACTTCGTGTGCTCGCACATATTGCAGACGACGAAGAAATGCTCAAAGCCTTCAATGATGAAACAGATATTCACACAGTTACAGCATCACAAGTTTTCAATATGCCAATTGAAATGGTAACACCTTTGATGCGTAGCCGTGCGAAAGCTGTTAATTTTGGTATTGTTTATGGTATCGGCGCATTCTCTCTTGCAAAGGATATCGGTGTAACAAGAAAAGAAGCCGACGAATATATCAAAGGCTATCTTCGCCTTTATTCAGGCGTTGATAAATATATGGAAACGGTTGTGGCAAATGCAAAAGAAAAAGGCTATGTTTCAACTCTTTGGGAGAGAAGAAGATATCTTCCTGAACTTTCTTCATCAAACGGAATGCTTCGTGCATTTGGTGAAAGAGTGGCAAGAAATATGCCAATTCAAGGCACAGCAGCTGATATTATCAAAATCGCAATGGTTAAAGTTTATAACAGACTCAAAGCCGAGAATATGCAAGCAAAACTTATTCTTCAAGTTCATGACGAATTGATTGTTGAAGCACCTGAAAACGAAATACAGAAAGCCGCAAAGATTTTATCAGAAGAAATGGAAAATGCTTGCCAGATGAAAGTGCGACTTCGTGCAGATGTAAATATAGGTCGCACTTGGTATGATGCTAAGGATTAATCTATGAAAAAAATAATG
This sequence comes from Candidatus Fimenecus sp., assembly GCA_045632525.1. Classification (GTDB taxonomy): domain Bacteria; phylum Bacillota; class Clostridia; order Oscillospirales; family Acutalibacteraceae; genus Fimenecus. The sequence goes on along the minus strand of JAZQWV010000031.1, from coordinate 49,210 downwards.
TTTATATGCAGTGGTAACACTTGCAGAAGTCCCTTGGCAGAAGGACTTTTCAAAAAATATCTTGCTGACAAAAACATAATAGACATTGAAGTTGAGAGTGCTGGGGTTTCTGTATTCCCCGGGGACGAAATCAGCGTGAATTCTGCTCTTGCGGCGATGAATAGGGGAATAAACATTTCTCTTCATCGAGCTCGGAAACTCAATCCGCAACACATTGTCGAAACAGACTTGTTTGTGTGTATGACTGAAAGTCACAGTGCTATAATTTCAAAATATTGCGACTCGTCAAAGATTATGACCTTGAATGTGCCCGACCCCTATGGTCAGAGCATTGAAAAATATGAAGAATGTGCAAAACAGATTGAAAAGTCATTTCCACAAATCCTTGAAAAAATCAATGAGATTGCAACAATCTGTCAGATGGGTGAAGAGCATATTTCGTTTATTGCCGACCTTGAAAAAGAATGTTTTGCAGAGCCTTGGAGTGAAGATTCATTAAAAGATGAGCTCACAAATGAAACTGCAAGGTTTTTTGTAATCGAAAATCAAGGCAAGGTGCAGGGATACATTGGTGCAAACAATATTTGCGGTGAAGTTTATATCACAAATGTAGCTGTGAATTCTAACGCTCGTGGAAAAGGTTATGGCAAGAGATTAGTTAATCACTTAATTACACAAAGCCAATTTGAAGATGCGCTTTTTGTAACTCTTGAGGTTAGAAAATCCAACAAAAATGCAATCGCACTCTATGAAAAATGTGGATTTAAGAAAATCGGTGAGCGTAAAAACTTTTATTCAAAGCCGACCGAAGACGGACTTATATATACTCTTTATTTAAAGGAATATTGATTATGAAGATTTTAGCAATTGAAAGCTCATGTGACGAAACTGCAGCAGCCGTGGTTGAAGACGGCAGAGTTGTTTTGTCAAATGTAGTATCAACTCAAATTGAAAAACATAAGATATTTGGTGGCGTTGTGCCTGAAATTGCATCAAGATTACATACCGAGAATATTTCTTGGGTGGTGGAAAAAGCACTTAAAGATGCTGACTGCACACTTGACGATATTGATGCTATAGGTGTTACTTATGCACCCGGTCTTATTGGTGCTTTGCTCGTTGGTGTTAACTATGCAAAAGGGTTAGCATTAGCAAGTGGCAAACCATTAGTGCCTGTGCATCATCTTCGTTCACATATCGCAGCAAACTACATCACTCATAAAGATTTAAAACCACCTTTTATGTGCCTTGTGGTGTCAGGTGGCAATACATTGCTTTGTAAAGTAAATGATTATACTGATTTTGAAGTTGTAGGTCGCACTCGCGATGATGCAGCAGGTGAGGCGATGGATAAAGCCGCTCGCACATTGGGTCTTCCATATCCCGGTGGTGTAAACTTGGATAAAATTTCAAAAGATGGGGATAATACAAAATATAAATTCCCAAAACCGAGAGTTGACGGCAGTCCTTTGGATTTCAGTTTTTCAGGACTTAAAACAAATGTAATCAATCTTGTGCATAATGCAGAGCAAAAGGGTGAAGAAGTAAATCCTGCTGATGTGGGAGCTTCGTTTATCAATGCAGTTGCAAATTGTCTTTGCGAAAATACAGAAAAAGCAATGGAAATGCATAATGAAAAAACATTGGTTTTAGCAGGTGGTGTTTCTGCAAACTCGGTTCTTCGTAGCCGTATGGAAACTCTCGCAAAAGAAAAGGGATGGACACTTTATTTGCCAGATTTATCTCTTTGTGGTGATAACGCTGCAATGGTTGGCTCACAAGGTTACTTTGAATTCTTAAAAGGTCAGAAAGCCACAATGGCGCTTAACGGAAAAGCTACTGCAGACATTTCTTCGGCTTATGAAGAATAAAAACTGTATAAATATATAAAAACTATATGGTAAATTGACAATTTATTAACATTTTACCTATTGAATAATTTTCCGGTTTAAGATATAATAAATACACCAAAATTAAATTGGGAAGTTTGGTATTTTTTTCGAAAAGAAATTTTAATAAAGGAGTAAGGAATTATGGCACTTACAAAGAACAAGACAATCCTTGAATGGATTGACAAACAAGTTGAGCTCGTTAAGCCTGACAATATTGTTTGGATTGACGGTAGCGAAGAACAAATCGAAGCTCTTCGTGCAGAAGCTTGTGCATCAGGCGAACTTGTAAAACTCAATCAGGAACTTCTTCCTGACTGCTACTATCACAAGACAGCAGTTAACGACGTTGCTCGTGTTGAAGACAGAACTCTTATCTGCTCAAAGAATGAAGAAGATGCAGGTCCAACAAACCACTGGATGGACCCAGAAAAAGCATACGCTATGCTTTATGATATTGCAAAAGACAGCTACAAGGGTAGAACAATGTATGTTATCCCTTATTCAATGGGCCCTGTTGGTTCACCACTTGCAAAAGTTGGTATCGAACTTACAGACTCAATCTATGTTGTTCTTAACATGGTAATTATGACTCGTGTTGGCAAAGCAGTTATGGACGCTTTCGGCGATGAAAGCAATGACTGGGTTCGTGGTCTCCACTGCCGTTGCGACATCGACGCTGAAAAGAGATGGATTTGCCAGTTCCCTGAAGATAACACAATTATCTCTGTTAACTCAGGTTACGGCGGAAACGTTCTTCTTGGTAAAAAATGCTTTGCTCTTCGTATTGCTTCATATCAGGGTAAAAACGAAGGTTGGCAGGCTGAACACATGCTCATTCTTGGTATCGAAAATCCAAAGGGCGAAGTTAAGTACATCTGTGCTGCTTTCCCATCAGCATGTGGTAAAACAAACCTTGCAATGCTTATTCCACCAGAAGGATATCAGGCAAAGGGATATAAAGTATGGTGTGTAGGTGACGATATTTCTTGGATTAGAAAAGGCGCTGACGGCAGACTTTATGCTATCAACCCAGAAAATGGTTTCTTCGGTGTTGCACCTGGTACAAATGTTAAGTCAAATCCAAATGCTCTTGCATCAACAAAGAAGGGTACAATCTTCACAAACGTTGCTCGTAACCTTGACGATAACACAGTTTGGTGGGAAGGTCTTGACAAGAACCCACCTGTAAATGCAGTTGAATGGACAGGTATCGAAACAAATGGTGTTGAATGGAAAGCAGAAGGCAAAAACCTTGCTCATCCAAACAGCCGTTTCACAGCTCCAGCTGTTAACTGCCCATGCATCAGCTCTGAATTCGAAAACCCAGCAGGTGTTCCAATCTCTGCTTTCGTATTCGGTGGCCGTCGTGCAAAACTTGCTCCACTCGTATATCAGTCAAGAGACTGGAATCACGGTGTATTCGTTGGTTCAATCATGGCTTCTGAAACAACAGCAGCTGCAGCAGGTGCAGTAGGTGTTGTTCGTCGTGACCCAATGGCTATGCTTCCATTCTGCGGTTACAACATGGGTGACTACTGGCAGCACTGGATTGACATTGGTAAGACTCTTGATGCTGACAAAGCTCCAAAAATCTTCAATGTTAACTGGTTCAGAAAAGACGACGAAGGTAACTTCATGTGGCCAGGTTTCGGTGATAACCTTCGTGTTCTTGAATGGATTATCAAGCGTTGCGAAAACGAAGTTGACGCTCAGGAAACAGCAATCGGTTATCTTCCATACGCTAAGGACATCAACATTGAAGGCCTTGAAGGTGAAGTTTCAGTTGAATCACTTGAAAGCATTCTTGACGTTGATAAGGACCTTTGGGCAGCAGAAGCAGAAGGCATTGGCGAATTCTATGCAAAATTCGGCGACAAGCTTCCTGAAACACTCAAGGAAGAACTTGAAACACTTAAAGCAAACCTTAAATAAGTTAAACTATAATGAAACAACCACCTTGAATAAGGTGGTTGTTTTTGTTATAATGTTTTAGGTGATGAAAATGGAACTTAAATTCAATAACGGAAAATTTAGAATAATGCAGATTGCTGATACACAAGACACAAGCTGGACTTCGCCTGATACTGTGAATTTCATTCGTTGCGCTGTGAAAAAGGCAAAACCTGATTTGGTTGTGTTCAGTGGCGACCAGTTAAAAGGCTACGGTATTACCTTTAATATTGGTGACAGAAAAGCAAATCCCAAGATTGCCATTGATAATCTTTTAAAGCCACTTGACGAAATGGGTGTGCCTTTTACATTTGTATTTGGTAACCACGATGACCAATGTGCAGCAAATAAAAAGCAACAGTTAGAACTCTATAAACAACACGAAAATTGCCTTGCTTTCAATGCAGATGACAATATTGACGGTTATTGCAACCATAATCTTCTCGTTATGGGTGAAGATGGAGCACCAAAACTCAATGTGCTTTTGATTGATAGTCTTTCAATGAGCCTTAATGGTCGTTGCAGTCCTGTGTCAGTTGGTCAAATTGAATGGTATAAAGGACTTCGTGATGAACTTAAAGAAAAGTATGGAGACTATGTGCCAACAATTATGTTTCAGCATATTCCTGTTCCTGAAATGTGGAATCTGCTTATGGAAGTTCCAAAGAAAAAAGGCGTGGCAACGGGTTATCGTGACCACGCTGGCAAATTCTTCGACTTGAACCCTGAATGTTGTGTAATCAATGACCATTCATTTGTGTGGGAAACTCCTGCAACACCTGAAGTGAATACAGGCGAATTTGATGCTCTTAATGAGAACGGCGATGTGTTTGCAATGTTTTTTGGTCACGACCATAACAACTCATTTATGGGCGAATACAAGGGTATGAAAATGGGTTATACCCAAGGTTGTGGATTCAATGTTTATGGCCCAGCAGATAAAAGGGGAGTCCGTATTTTCGATTTCCAAGAAGATGATGTGAAAAACTTTGAAACAACAACAATCGAGATTAAAGATTTGCCAGATTTCAAGGTGGAAAAGAAAATTCGTTATAATGCATACACTTATGCACCAAACAGCTTTGATGCAGCAATGCCACTTATCAAAGGCGCAGTTGCAGGAATTGTTGCAACTGCAGGAATTGTTGCTGCAAGAAAAATTATAAAAAGTAAAAAATAAAAATATGCACAAAAACCACCCTGTTTAACTGAACAAGGTGGTCTTTTTTAATTAAGAGGAAAATCTATTCTTTCTGAATATGTTCCATATATTTCGCCTGTTTTGTCATCTACAATGTATGCGTTAACATAAAAGTTTGCAATGTCTATATCAGGGCGCAACATATCGGGTGAAATAATTACTTCAGGTATTGAAGTTTCAATATATTTTATTATTGTTCCATATTGACCCTTCTCTGCGGGGTATCCGAATTTGAAAAGCATTGTGCCATTTTCAGGAAGATACGGACAGTCAAGTGAAATCTTGATATTTCCGTTTTCAAGTCTTACTACCTGAATATTTTCACAAGCACCTGCGATTTTCATTTTTGGTATAAATCTCTCTTGACGAGGATTAGAGCTGTCAGCATTGGCCAATGGGTGTGGGTTCCAATAAGAAATTGTTGGTACACCAAAACCGGTCACATTGGTTGGATAAGTCACAGTATAATCAGTGATTTCATAAGTTCTACCAACTTTGTCGGTGTGGTAAACTTTATATGTGCCATCAATAAGACCAAAACGACAATCATAAGTATAGTCTTCATCATTGAAAACGATTGAACAAGATTCTTCCAGATATTCAGGAATCACCACATATTTATAAGTTGTCTTCAAATCACCAACAGGACTGTGATAGATAATGGTTGCTTCTTTTTCACCTGGTGTTGATGTGTCCCAACCAATAATTTCTATTGCATCTGTGCTGACATTAGAGTTAGGGTAAATTGAGAATTGCTGTATTTGTGTTTGTTCAGCAGATGAGAAATTTACAAGTATTGAAGGTTTTTCTGTTCCTATTGAATAATAGTTATCATAAGTTTTGCGCAAATAGTCTTGTGCAGTAATATAGAAAGAGTCTTCATAACCTTCACTATAGACATACAGATATACATAAGCACCTTGGCTTCCGGTAGGGTAATCAACATATAATGTCAGACGACCTGATGTTGTTGGTCTTGATGGCAAATATCTTGTAATGTCATAATCAAAAACTTCTTCTTTTCTACCATCTGCATAAATTGCATACACATGCAACTTGTCATAGAATTCAGAATAAATATCCTGAATGTTTATTTTAAGATTTCTTGGTGCTTCAACCTGATAGTAGCTTGGATTCTCTTTAATTGTAACTGTGTATGAAAGGTCTTCTGCAATGCCTTCTCGTTGATACGACCAACCATTGTCAATTGTTGAAACATTATAAAGATAAACCTTAGCTTCGTGAGTGCCAAATTCTGTGATATATTCATCAGCACTTATTTTGTAATTAACTGTTGCCCAGTCAACACATTGACTTCCATATCTTGTAATACCCATAGCTTTTAATTCGCCTGATGTACTACTTTCAAAGTATTGGTTTGGGGCGTAGTGTGGGGTGTTAGTAAGTTGGTATTTAATATCACCATAAGTTTCAAATTTGCCATTACCAACACATTTTGCGGCAGTAACATAAGGTCTAAAACTAAAATCTGCTGATGTAAGCTGTTGGGTAATTGGTCTTCCTAATACAGCATAACCTGTGTCACCATAAATGAAACCACCGATATAGTTGCCAAGATATTTACCTTCATAATAAACCTCTAACTCAATATAGCCAAGTTTATTGGGGTCATAACCTTTGATATCGACATCAAGATAAATCTCTTTGTTACTGTCGTTCATTTTCGCTTTTACAATACTTTTTGCACCATATTCTTCAGGAGCATCATTTATGTAATAACATTCCCAGATACCTTCTTCAAAAGTATAAGTATGAATTTCAGGTTTGATAATTACTTCATATTTAAATGTAGTTGTAACATCACCATAAGCAAAAGTTATGGTGTAACCGCTATATGATGATGGCCTTTCAGTTGACATTGTGCCGAATGCTTTGATTTCACCATCTGCAAGAGTTTTGATTTTAGTAGTTCTGTCGCTATAATAAACCTTGATTTCAAACTGTGAAAAATCACATTCATCATCAACATACATATAATACTGGTCATAATTATTTGCATAACACTTCATAGCCTGTGGCATTTTTTGTATTTCGAGCTTTGTAACGATTTTTTCTTCAGGAATAGTGTTATCATACACAACAACATTGATTGAGAATTCCATTCCGTTAGGTGCACGATAGATTACTGTTTGTGTTTCGTCTAAAAGTTCGTTGTTATATTCGCTAATAAGTGTTGTATCTTTGCAAGATGTCCAAGGTGAGAATGTACCATCAGAATAAACATAGCGATATTTCACATTTTTATATACGGCAGGGTTTTCTGTGCCCTTTGGTACAATAATGTCCTTGCCTGTCATGTCGCACTCAACATTGGTAATTGTTCTTGTGGCTTCGTCATTCTGTTGGGTTCTTGAAACGGTTACCTTGAAATATGCAGAAAATCCTTTGTATTTCACAGTAATCAACTGCTCACCAAGTTTAAGAGAATTGAATCCTGAAATTTCACAATCACTTGCAGGAATATTTTTTTCAGTATCGTCTGAATAAACTGCAACAACCTTAAGTCCGGTAAGGCTAAGCTCTTCTTTCCATAAATAAGATGTCTTAAAATTGCCATAAGTAATAAGACCAATACTAACTATTTCAGGCTCAATAACTGTAGGTTTGTTGTTATTGTGCTCTATGACATTTTTAATTGGATTTGTTGTGGATTCTGGAAGGTGAGGAGGCGTGGTTGTTGTTTCTTCTTCTTCGTTATCATGATTATCTAAAGTGCCTGTTAAGAATTGACCAACTTTCTGAACCATTTTTGAAAGCTCGGTGACAAGAGTAGTGTTTTCGCTTCTTATAAGCAATTCATTTGTGCCAGAGCACAAGATTGCAATAACTGCAGCCCAAGCAGTTAACTGCATAAGTCTGTTTCGGTTATTAACTTTATTTATAACGCGTTTCGAAAAACCTGATGCATCACTAAAAATCACGGGGAATAAAATGCCGGACTTTTCATCTTCTGTCTGTTCTAATGATTCAATTGCCAAAACTAATTCGTCAATGAGTTCGCAATCCATTTCGTCGCCCTTTGCCAACTCATCGTCAATAAGTGCATAAAGTTCATTTGTGAGCATAGATTTAAAATTGTTTTGATTGATAAGTTCATAAACTTTTGAGTTAGTCATTAAAAATCCCCCTTTCTTTTAATTCTTGTTGAACCTTTTCTTCAACCTTTTGCCTTATCCTATAAAGCCTTGTAGTGACTGCAGTAACTGAAATTTTATATTCTTCTGCAATTTCACGCACATTTTTGTTTTCTATGTACCTGCGCTTATAAATTATTCTTTCAGTATCGTTCATTTCACTTAATGCAGCGTTAATAATTTCTGCTTCTGTTCTTGGGTCTAGATGTTCAAATATATTAAACTCTTGTTCAGTAGAAGCGGTGAGTAGCTCTTCGTTGATTTTTTGTTGTTTTTTGACATTGCGAAGATGCTCTTTTATGAGATTATCAACAGTTCTGTATAAGAATGCTTTTGGTTGCGAAAACTCTTCGCCTTTTTTCATCTTGCGATAGATTACCATGAAAGCATCTTGGACACAGTCTTCTGCTGCAGTCTTGTCGTGTCCTGTTCTTAAATATGCATATTTATATAACAACTCTTTATATTGTCGACAATATTCTTCTAGCAGTTGGTCAATATTTTTCTTTTTGTTGTGAGACAAGACACATCCTCCTTTCTCTCCGAATAACCGGTTTCATAAGGTAGTGACAAAACTGCAAAAATGTCACAAAAGTTTTCAAAATAAATTTAAAAAATCCCCGCAAACGCGGGGATTTAATTCTTTTATTGAACTGTTGCTGATGCTGATGAGCCTGATGAACTTGAAGAGTTTGTTGCTGAATAAGCAAGAATCTTTTCAATATGCTTTGTTTCACCATTCATAGCCCATTTAATTGAGAGAGAGTCAGCGTTGATTGAATCAAGAAGAACATTAACATTTTCTTCATAAAGCTTTTCTGATGCTTCGCTAAGAATCATTGATTTAACATTTTCAGTCCAAGTAACACCTGTTGCTTTTGAATAGTACATTACGTGGTAACCATAATCTGTTTCAATGATACCTGTGTCGCCAACTTTACGGCTTGCATCAAGATACCAATCTTTGAAAGGCTGAACGAAGCTTGTGCTTGTGTTCAAATCTTCATAAAGACCACCATTGTCTTTTGAACCTGGGTCTTCTGATTTAGATTTAGCAAGAGCTGCAAAGTTTTCTTCTGTTGGGTTCTTGAGATATTCATCAAGAATAGCCTGAGCTTTTGCTTTATATGTTGTTTTTTCTTTTTCTGTGAGCTTCTTTGTGTTGCCTTCTTCATCTTGAGGGAACTGAACAAGAATATGACGAACAGCGTGTGAGTGTGTGCTCATATCTTTATAAGGAAGAGCAACCATATAGATGACTGCATAAGTACCGTTGCCAAGGTCTACTACTGTTTTGTCGCCAACTTTGCGAGCATCATCATAAACCCATTTTGCAGCGTCTTCACCGAACTGTGCGAGTTCAGCGTATGTAGCTTTGCTGTAATCTGTAACTTCGTCAGGGTCTTTTGTGCTCTTGTTGTCAGCAGTTAAAATTGCTCTCTTAGCTTCTGTGATGAATGTTGCTTCATCTTTAACAGCTGCAAGGAATGCGTCAGCTTGAGCTTTTGTTTCATCCTGTGCTTTCTTTGTTGCTGCTTCTTTTTCTTCCTTAGTTGCGTCATCAGCAAGAGAAGGAGCTTTTGTTGAGAAAGAATAGTATCTTACATCAACAAGGTCAAAGTTGTCTTTATCAGCATTATATTTGTCGTTAATCTGAGCTTCTGTGATTGCTGCAAGTGTATCTGCTTCGAACTTTTCAAAATACTTCTGAGCAAGCATCTGTTCTTCATAAACCTGACGAACAACTTTTTCGTCGATACCGTTACCTAATTGTGTGCGGAACCATCTGTCAAGAGAGAAGTCATTTTCTTTTGCAGTTTTACGATATGAATCGATTTCTGAATCAATTTCTTTTGTCTCATCTTCTGTGAGTTTGAGACCTTCTTTTTCAGCCATAGCAGCAAAATACTTGATTTCAACAAGTTGGTTTGTTGCAAGGTATCTGATAGCGTCTGCCCAAGTTGCATCTTCAACGCCGATTGCATCAAAATCAAGACCGATTGATTCAGCAGTATCTTTTGTCAATTCTTGCTTTGCAGGTGACTTTGTGTAGTCATAACCCATATCCATACCATAATATGAATATTGTTGAGCTGTTGAGCAAAGATTATTCCAAACATTGAAATAGAAGAAATTGAACTCTGCAACTGTGAATTTGCAAGCTGTGTCTTTAACATTGATTTTGATAACTTTTTGAGGAACACCAAAGAAATTGAGAATTCCGCCAAAAGCACCAATGCCAATTGCAACTGCAAGAACAATAGCAATAACCTTGCCTACAATTTTCTTTGTTTTTGAGAGTTGTGGAGATTTTTTAGCCTTTTTCTCTGCTTCTTTTGCGAGTCTGGCTTTACGCTCTTCACGATAAATCTCAGCCTGAGATTTGTTGTTGTTTTCCATAGGAAAAACCACCTTTACATATCTTTATTTTAAGATTAAATAAAAAAGCAATAACAAACAGGTACACTTTTTTACATTAATGTACATATTCTATACTATTTTAATAAAATATACAAGTCAATTTTGAAAAATTAACATTTTGTACAAAAAAGAGCGTAATATTTTGACATACAATAATAATTAAAGATTTTTTCATTTTGTTATTGTCAAAGAGAAAAAAATACTATATAATTAGGTTATCTATATAACTTGTAAATGCAAACATGTAACAAGGAGACGATAATTATGAAAATTATAACTTTTGATGTTGGCGGAACAGCCATTAAATTTGGTATGGTTGATGAAAATTTTGAAGTTCTTTTCTCAGAAGAATTTCCAACAAATGAATATGAAGATACTGACAATATGGTAATGTATGCCATGGAAGCAAAGCTTAGAGAATATGAAGGTCAGTATGACGCAATAGGCATTTCAACTGCAGGTCAGGTTGATTTTGAAAATGGCGTTATCCATGACGGCGTTGGCAACATTCCTAATTATAACCATTCAGACCTTCGTGGCACATTTGAAAAAATATTCAATGTTCCTGTTGCAGTAGATAATGATGTTAACTGTGCAGCAATCGGTGAAGCACAGTTCGGCGCAGCAAAAGGTCAAAAAGATTTCCTTTGTCTTACTTACGGCACAGGCGTTGGCGGTTGTATTTATATCAACGGTGATGTTTATCGTGGCTCAAAGTTTGCAGCAGGTGAATTTGGTCATATGGCAACTCATAAAGACGGCAGACCTTGTACTTGTGGCAGAATTGGTTGTTATGAAGCTTATGCTGCTTGTCGTGTGTTTACAAAATCAGTTTCAGACCGTATGGGTAAAAAGATGAATGGCAGAGAGATTTTCATGGAAGAAAATCTTAAAAATCCTATTATTATTGATGAGATGGATAAATGGGAAGATGAAATCGCGTTGGGACTTCGTAACCTTTGCTACATCTTCAATCCATCACTTATCGTGCTTGGTGGTGGAATTATGTCAGAAGATTTGCTTCTTGGTCATATTCGTCATAAGGTTAATGCACAGCTTGAACCAAACTATAAGCATGTAAAAATCGAAAAAGCACAACTTGGAAACAAAGCAGGTATGCTTGGTGCTGCTTATCTTGCAAGTGAGCGTCTTAAGAACTGGAATAAATAATTATGTTGTTTAAGAAAAGACCTTTTTCTAAAAAAACAGGATATTACAATATTCCAATGGTGGATTTAAGTGTCAAACCAGAAAATACCCCAGATAATCTGGGGTATTTGTTTGAATATTCGGTAATTGATGATAATGCAGCATATCTTGGCCACCCTGATTCTGTGCTTTTAAAAAATGGAGATATTCTTACATTCTATCCCAAGGGGCATGGTAAGGGTGCGATTTTATCAAAAATCAGCGATGACGATGGAATAACATATAACAAAACAATCGAAAACCCACCAGTTTCTTGGGTAAAATCTCTTGAAACACCAACAGTTTATCGTTTAGAGTTTACAAACGGTGAAGAAAAGTTAATTCTTGTTTCTGCAAACTCAAAATGGCCAGGAATGTCAACTCCCGGGGGATTTAACAGTTCAATTTCTCTTGACGAAGGTAAAACTTGGACAGAATTTAAAAGATTTTGGGATAATGACAGCGAAATGCCTTTAATCCCAATTGTTGCGATGGCTTCACTTACTCGCCTTAAAGAAAATGGTGAGTTTGTAGATAAATGGATGGGTATTTTCCATGACCATAGGTTTATAAATTATAAAACTATTCTCACTTTTGACGAGAATGGTGATTATACTTGGTCTAAACCTGAACCATATTTAGCTGAATATCGTGATATAGAAACCTATGCAGGTGTTTGCGAGGTCGAATGTATCCGTTCAGAATGTGGCAAAGGTGACGAACTTTGTTTAATTGCTCGTTGTAATAAAAAAACTTGTACTAGTCTTCTCTTTTTCTCAAATGATGAGGGGGAAACTTGGTCAAAACCCGTTGAAGCACCTTTTGCACTCAATGGTGAGCGCCACAAAGCAGAATATACTGATGATGGACGACTTTTTATCACATTCCGTTCAATTGAGCGTGACCGTAAACGAGTTAAAAAGATGCGAAAACATGGCGGTGAAAAGAAATGGTATTCTGAAGGTTGGGTTGCTTGGGTAGGAACTTATGATGACCTTAAAAATGGTACAGAGGGTCAATATAGAATAAAAATTGCTCATACATATCTGCCACAACAGACAGCACCGTCAATTGTAGCTAATGCAGATACGGGATATTGCGGTAATGTTGTGCTTAAAGATGGCACAATTGTCACATCTTCTTATGGTGTTTTCTCAACCGAAGAAAAAGAAAACGGCAAATATAACACAGATAAAGGCAAGCAAAAACGCAAGACTTTTATTGTGTCAAAACGCATAAAACTTAGTGATGTGGAAAAGTTAATTAAATAAAAAGAAACTGTCGGTTATAAACATGGCCGACAGTTTTTTTGTTGTAAACATTAAAATTTTATGATAAAATTATTTTAGAAATACAAAATTTGAATGACTATGGTGCATATATGATGAAAAAATTGAAAATTACTAACTTTTTTATGCTTACAATTGCGGGTATTGTAAATGCATTTGGTATTACTTTGTTTTTAACTCCAGTAAAATTATATGATAGTGGCATTTCAGGTACTTCAATGTTGCTTGAACAAATAACACCAGAGTGTTTGACGCTATCTATATTCCTTTTAATATTAAATATCCCATTATTCATTCTTGGACTCAAAAAACAAGGCTGGGTATTTACAATTTCTGCAATATATACGGTAGGCATCTATTCTCTTTTTGCTTGGCTTATTACAGATGTTTTTCCTATTGATGTTAGTTTTGCTTCACCACTTGCAGGAACAGATTTGTTGCTTTGTGCCCTTTTTGGTGGCGTGATTTCGGGTGTTGGAAGCGGTCTTGCCATTCGATATGGAGGAGCAATGGATGGTATAGAAGTTATGGCGGTAATCTTTGCAAAAAGACTCGGTATTACCGTTGGAACATTTGTCATGATTTATAATATATTGCTTTATATTATATGTGGTTTTGTGCTTAACAGTTGGATTTTACCACTTTATTCTATCGTTACTTATGCAGCAGCATTAAAGACAATTGACTTTATTGTTGATGGTCTTGATAGAGCAAAATGTGCCATTATAATTACTGAATTTCCAAACGAAGTGTGCAATAAACTTTGCGAGACTTTTGGTAGTGGTGCGACATATTTAGAAGCAAAAGGTGGTTATTCAAACAAGAACAAATCAATGATATATTTTGTTGTAAATCGTTATCAGGTTGTTAGAATGAAAGAGATAGTTCATGAAATAGACCATCAAGCATATATTACTATCAGTGAAGTAGCAGATGTTTTTTCTAATAATCACGATTAATATATAAATAAATTCAAATTATTAGAATACTCAAAAAACTTAAAATATATTACTGATTAACGGTTTTTCGTTACGGATTAAATGATGCAACTCATCAATAGCTAAATCAGCTTGTTGTTCAAGTCTCTCCATATTGCCTTGTTTGGCATATACGGGGAGACTTTTTATTAATTCTTCAAGGTTGTCTGTTTCTTCGTGACGGATAAAACTTTCGATAAGGTCGTGAACATCTTCCCAAACGGTTACAGTTTCTTGTGATTTTTTTATGGCGTTTTCTGTATGGTCTTGTTGTGCAAGGTTGCATATTTCGGTCAAATTTAACTCTAATTTGTTACAGGCGTTGTCAACTAAAAAATATCCCGAGAAAGCAAGAGTAAAAGCTACAACAAGAGCACCAACTGCAAGGGCTATTCTTTTCATATTTCTTCCTTTCTGATAATTGTATGATTACCTGCAGTATCAACTGTCATAAGCAAAATATCTTTTATTTGAATGTTCTTTTTTCTTGCAATTTTTTCGACTTTGGTTGTTGTCATATTACAGATTTTAAAATCCTGAGAAATTATTTTCCCGTCAATGATAACAGGACATTTATATCCCTGTGGCTCTGCTTCTAAATCAAGGTCATCTCTTGTAACTGTGTCATATTCTGGTTTTAACAGCACACTTAATTGACCATTGGTTTCAACAATGGCATATTGTACTTGCGAAATATCGAAAACATCCTTTTGTCGAAGTGATTCAAGCAAATCATCGACAGTGAAACGAAGGTCTTTTAATAATTTTTGGTTAAGATTCCCGTCATTGATGATAACAACGGGATTCCCTTGCATAAACGAACGGAATTTAATACTTTTCATATTTAAAACGGATGTTAAAATCTCAAACCCAACAAGCAACAGAATAGGTATAATTGTATTGACTAAGGGAATGTCCGTGTCTTGTATAGGAATTGAGATAATCTGTGAAATAAGAAGTGTTATAACCAAGTCTGATGGTTGCAGTTCTCCAATTTGCCTTTTACCCATTACACGAATACTGAAAATTGCAAAAATGTATAAAATAACTGTTCTTATTAAAGTTACAAACATAAAATCACCATTTTTATCTTTACCGTAAACAGAAGTAATATTCTGTAAACAATGGTAAATGATAAGAATGGTGATTTTTATGAATGAGAATTGGTTTTCAAAAAAAGTTGACGAAATAACTGTAACTCAAAACAATACAAAAAGTGAAAAGGAAAATATAGATAAAGATTTGCAAAAAAACATTGCATATATAAAGCAACAATTCGGTGACGCCTTTGATGTGAAATATAGAAAATATAACGCACAGGGCAAAGAAATAATCTTTATTATGGTAGATGGAATGTGCGATAGTCTGCTTGCCACCCAGCAGGTCATTCTGCCAATAATCGAAGCAGATTTCAAAGATGAAAAAGGGGATAAACTGATATATTCTGCCGCTGACCGAGTTTCTGCAAGCATTGATAAATCCATTACAAATGACCTTGACGAAGCCATTCGGGAAGCAATTTATGGCAGCATTATAATGCTCACAGAAGATGCACAATTCGCCATAATGTTTGGTGTGCAAGGTTTCCCTAAACGAGCAGTGCTTGAACCTTCAACCGAAATGCAAGAGCGTGGCTCACGAGAAGCCTTTGTTGAAAGCTTCAAAGATAATGTGACAATGATTCGTCGTCGTGTGCGAAACCCTGTTTTCAAAACCCAGATTGTTGAAGTGGGGGATACCACAAAAACGCGAGCCTGTGTTTGTTATATGTCGGACCGAGTTGACAGAAAAATGCTCGACAATGTGATAAACAGATTAAAAAACAGCAAAATTGACACCGTATTAGGCTCAGGCTATTTGCAGACTTTTTTAGATGGCAAATATCCGTCAATTTTCAGCGGTGTGGGGTTTACTGAAAGACCCGATGTGCTGACTGCAAAAATCAGTGAGGGTAAAATCTGTATTATCGTTGACGGAACGCCCAATGCACTTATTGTGCCATATCTTTTTATAGAGCATTTCCACTCTCTTGATGATTATCTCAAAAGACCATATTACGCAACATTTATTCGTATTCTAAAAATTGCATCATTTTTATTGAGTGTATTTTTGCCCGGATTATATGTTGCGGTTTGCACATTTCATCAGGAAATTATACCTGAAACAATGATTTTTGGAATAACAGGACAAGAAAGCCGAACACCGTTACCAATAATGTTTGAAGCGTTTTTTATTCATTTAGTTTATGAGATAGTTCGTGAAGCAGGGCTTCGAATGCCAAAATCTGTGGGACACGCCATTTCAATTGTTGGAGCTTTGGTTATTGGTGACTCGGCAGTTACTGCGGGTATAATTTCTGCACCAATGCTAATTATTGTTGGTCTTACCGCAGTCAGTTCATTTGTAGTTTCAACTCTTTATGAGTCTGTGGCAATTCTGCGATTTTCCTTTATTATAATCGGTGGTCTTGGTGGTCTTTATGGAATTATGATGGGATTTGCTGCGGTGCTTGTAAACGCTGCCGCAATTAATCCTTATGGTGTACCATTCACTTCGCCTTTGTCACCTACCAAAATAGGTGCATGGCGTGACCTTGTTGTGAGACAGAGTTGGAGAAAAATGGGCAAAAAGAAAATGCTTATTCAAAAGTTGGAGAAATAATATGCAGACAAAAGAAAAAATCAGTGCATTTCAGTTTTTTACAATGCTGTTTATAAGTCGTGCGTTGACAACGGTCACATATCTTTCATCATATACGAAAGATGTGCGCCTTTCAGATATGCTTGTGCAACCTGTTTTCAGAATAACATTGGGAATTATTATAATGATACCCCTATATTTGATTTGCAAAAAGCATAATACAATTGACATTTTAAACCTTGCAAATTCAAAAATTGTTTCATTTTGCTATGTGTTTGTATTCTTCTATTTTACAGTTGTGACAATAGCAAGACTTGATGTCTTTGCAGGGACAGTTGTCTTTCCTGAAACTGATGTGAATTTTTTGTTGGTTTTTGCAATTCTGCTTTGCTCTTATGGCGCATATCTCGGCTTTGAAGCTTTGGGACGAAGCGCTGTGCTTTCTGCTGTGCTTGTAATTCCTGCACTTATTTTTATTATGGCAACACTTATTGAAAAAGTTGATTTATTAAATCTTACACCCGTATTTTATAACGGAGTAACACCCGTTATTAAAACTGCTGTGGATTCGGTAGGACAAACTGTTGAATATGCAATAATTGCAATTTGCTTACCAAAAGTTACGGGGAATGTGAAAAAAGGCTTTTTCTGGTGGCTGATTTTACAAACACTTTTAATGGCGACAATGTTTTTCTTTGCAACAACAGTTATGGGTAATTTTGCAGGCACACAACTTTTCCCTTTTCACACTCTCGCAAGCCTTGCCGAATTTGCTATGTTTGACCGTCTTGATGCGATATTTACTAGTGTCTGGATTCTTTGCGCATTCATTAAAGCAGGACTTCTTATCTATCTTCAGTCTGACATTTTGCACAGAGCTTTTTGCAAGATACAAAGAAAGGTTTTTATTGTTGGAATCTGCGCAATAACCATAATCACAAATCTGTTGATAGCGAGTGAATTCAAGCGTTTTTCATTTGTAGATAACTCAATATTCAAAATTGTTATCACAGTGATAACTGCATTTGCAATTCCATTAATTCTTTTGATTATAAAAAGAAAGGGGAGAAAAGGGTGCGAAAATCAATCTTAATTTTTTTAGTTGTAATAGTTGCAGTTTTTTCTTTTAACGAAAAAGAAATCTATAAAAAAGATATAAGAAACCGACTTGTCATTCAAGGGATTGGCATAGATATTGAAAAAGATAATTCATATACTGTCACATTGCAGACAATTGACACCAATGCCCAGTCTGCCACATCAGCAGATGGCGCGTCACAGCCACCCATAAAAACTTATAAGGTGACAGGGGACACAATTTATACAACTATCAAAAGTGTAACAGAAATTGAGGGCAAAATCCCTTTGTATTCTCAAAACAGAATTATCATTATTGGCAAAAGCATAACTGAAGAAAAAATGGATGATGTTATAGATTTTTTTGTTCGTGATGTTGAAAATAGCGCGTCCGTTTATATCGCTGCCGCAAAAGACAGAGCGTCAGATATTCTTGAAGCAAAAAACGGCGAAGAATATGTTAGTGCGAGAAGCATTGAAATTGGAATTAGTGCAAATGAATATGATGCACGAATTTTCGGTACAGAACTTTATGAGCTAATAAACCGATATAATTCGGGTTCAAAAGACTTTGCAATGCCGCTTTTGGATGTAACAGAAAAAGAGGGCAAACAGAGTGTTGAAATAATCGGTACAGCAATTTTTAATAACACTCGTTACCGTGAATATATGTCAAAAGAAGAAACAGTTTATTTGAATTTTTTGTCCGATAAAGTCTATAATACAGCCGTTTCTTTTCATAGAGATAACGGTGAAAAAGTGTCACTAAATGTGGTGGATTCAAAGACATATCGCACATTAAAGTTTGAAAACGGAAAACCAACTTTTAAAATCAAAGTTAAAATCAGTGCGGATATTGCTGAAATCAGCGGTGGCGTTTCAAAGAAAATGACCAAACAGGATATGGAAGAAATCGAGATTTCTGCTGAACAATATATAGAAAAAGCAATTACCCAGACAAGAAAAAGGTTATACGAAGAATATGAGAGTGATGCTTGTGGTTTGGGTAGACTTCTATATGTTTTTAAACCTTCGTTTTATAGAAAAAACGAAAAAAATATCGACTCCGTAATGCGAGATAGCATTTTCGAAGTCGATGTAGATTTGAAAATTCGTCGAATTGGACACGAGTTTATTGAAATGGTTTAATTTCGTGAATCACGGATAATCATATTACAAAGGTCATCAAAGCTGATTGGACGGCTCAAATAATAGCCTTGAACAATGTGACAACCCTGTGATTTCACATATTCATATTGCTCTTCAGTTTCAACACCCTCTGCAATAAGTGTCATGCCAAGTTGTTTTGCCATTGTAATAATGCATTCGATAATACTTCTACCACGGGGATGAGCATAGTCATCAATAAAAGTCTTATCAAGCTTCAAGAAATCAACAGGCAATGATTTGAGAAGCATTAAAGAAGAATATCCTGTCCCAAAGTCATCCATAAGGATTTTGAAACCTGACTTGTGAAGTTTACGAAGCATTTTTACGAAACTCTTGTTGTTTTCAAACAATGTGGTTTCTGTAATTTCAAGTTGAATCTGAGCAATATCTGCACCAGTCTTTTTAACGATTTCAAGATATTTTTCAATTATTTTTGAATCGTAAAGAGATTGCTGTGACACATTGACAGAAATATCAATTGGACCCAAGCCTTTGTCTTTCATTTTGGCTTGCATTATGCAAGCTTGTTCAAATGCAAATTTATCAAGTTCTTTAACAAGACCACGCTCTTCTGCAAGTGGAACAAATTCAGCAGGAGAAACCGCTGTGCCATCAGGCTTAAACCAACGAATAAGAGTTTCTGCACCGCAGAGTTTATCATTTTCTGTGCTGAATTGTGGCTGGAATACAACTGATAATTCTCGGTTTTCGATGGCGTGAATAAGTTCGTCTGCAAAAATCTTTTTCTGAGTAAGTTTCTTTTTAAGATTATCATTATAGAAAGAAATGAGAGTGTCGCTGTCACCCTTAACAAGTGATTTTGCCATAACAGCACTGTTCTGCATCTGCTGAATATTTGTGTTTTTCTCTTCAATGAGATAAACGCCGATGCTTGGTGTGAGAATATAATCAGACATTACACCATTGTTTTGAATTGTGCATTTTTGACAGAAATCTTCAAGACGATTGCGGAGTTCGGTTTCGTTGTTATATTGCATATAAACTGCGAAACGGTCAGCTGCAATTCTTCCCACAAATTCATTTTCTCTTAAAACCCTTTTCCATGTTTCGTGAACAAAATTGATTGTGCTGTTGCCTTGCTCATAACTGTAATAATCATTAATCAGTTTGAAATTATCAAGGTCCATAACAATATAAGCGGCTTTTTTGCCTTTTACAAGTTGCTTTTTAACATCAACGCAGAATTTAGCGTAGGATGCGCCACCTGTAAGACTGTCTTTATAGAGAATTTTATCAAGGTCCGCTTGTTTTCTTCTTTCGGTAGAAACAATAATATAGATAAGCATTGCAAAGAGTGAAATCAAGAAGAAACAGATAACAACAAGAATTGAAAGAACCATGTTTCTACTTGCATTTACGCTCATAGCAGGTACAACTGAGAATAAATACCAACCATTGAAATTGAGTGGGGCATAATAGAGATAGAACTGACTTCCCTGTGAAGACATCAATACGCCTGATTCACCGTTTTTCATGTCTTCTTTAATATCAACAATTCGTGAGCCTTGATATCTCTCGTCCATTGGTACTGCTTTAAAAACATTTTCGATGTTTTGATATTCTTTTATATGGTGTGTACTGATAATGTTGTTGCCTTCTGAGTCAACAACATAGAAGAACTCGGTGTTTCCAAAAGAATCTGAAACAAAATTCTGTTTGATTTCTTCAGTAGTAAAAGAGAAAAACAGAACTGAATTGGTTTTACCATCAGCATATAAAGGATAATGCATAATAAATACTGTGTCGCCGTCAATACTCTCATCGGTACTCATTCGACGAACGGTGAGTGTGCCTTTTTCAACACATTCTTTAAGGTGCTCGGTATGTGGTAAAGTGGTGTTTTTGCCGTCAGAAGTATAGCAAGTGCCGTCTAAAAGAGCAACACCAACTCGTTTATATGCAATGTTTGTTGGGATATCGTCAATGCTATTAACAGCAGCTTTTGGATTTGTTCTTAAACTTTCAGGAATACTGTTAGCAACACTTACAACGAAAGATGCTTGTTCTTGAAATTTAAAACCAATGGATTCTGCATTCTTTTTAGAAATTTCTTCAAGCATTGCTTGGTTTTGAAAGTCCATAATCCTTGTCATTAGCATTGGTGAAATAACAAGCACAATCAATGCTAAAAGACATAAAATGCTCAAGAAAATATATCGTTTAAACGGTTTTTTATATGGTTTTTTCTGTTTCATCTTCAAACACCACCGTTAATAGATTAGATAAAATTTACCTATCATAAATTATAACAATTTAAAAACAAAAAAGAAATAGTAATAATCAATAAAAGATAGAAATAATTTAATGCACAATAACTAATTTGTCTGTTGAATTTGATTGACAGCAAAACCTATTTGGTGTACTATTAAACTATATAATTATGCTTAAACGGAGCGTGAAAATATGACAATTAAAGAAAAATTTGAATATTGGTGCAGTTTTGATGAAGAAACAAAAAAAGAGCTTCTCTCAATCACTGACGAAAAAGAAATCGAAGACAGATTTTATAAAGATTTAGAATTCGGCACAGGTGGACTTCGTGGCATTATGGGCGCAGGTCCAAACCGAATGAACAGATATACAATTGCAAAGGCAACAAAGGGCTATGCAGATTATCTCAAAAGCCATTTCCAAGGTGAAATTAGTGTTGCGATAGCTTATGATTCACGAAACAATTCAAAATATTTCTCACAAGTTGCGGCAGGGGTTTTGGCTGAAAACGGAATAAAGGTTTACATATATAATAGCCTTATGCCAACACCCGTTTTGTCTTTTACTGCAAAATATTTGGGTTGCAATGGTGGTATTGTACTCACAGCAAGCCATAACCCTAAAGAATATAACGGATATAAAATTTATGACGAAAAAGGTTGTCAACTTGTGCCACAGTTTGCAAGTCAGGTCATTGATTTTGTAAATGCAATCACAGATTTAAAATCAGTTGAAATTATGGATTTTAATGATGGTGTTGAAAGTGGAAAAATCACAGTAATTGGTGAAGAAATTTTAGAAAAATTCCTTGACGAAGTAAAAAAACAGTCAATTTATGAAGAAGAATCTGACCTTAAAATCGTTTATACTGCTCTTCACGGAACAGGTAACATTCCTGTAAGAAAAGCACTCCAAGGAATGAATGTTTCAATCGTAAAAAGTCAAGAATTACCCGATGGTAATTTCAGCACAGTTCGTTCACCAAACCCAGAAGAAAAAGATGCTTTGACTATTGCTATCGAACAAGCAAAGACTGAAAATGCAGATTTGGTTTTGGGCACAGACCCTGACTGTGACCGTGTTGGCACAGCGGTTTTACATAATGGCGAATATGTACTTATGACGGGTAACCAGATTGGTGCTTTGCTTGTTGATTTTGTGCTTTCAAACAGAAAAGACACTCTCAACGAAAAATCTACACTTGTAAAAACAATTGTTACAAGTGAAGTTGGTGCAGATATCGCAAGAAGTTATGGACTTAATATTGTTGATACTCTCACAGGATTTAAATATATTGGTGACCAGATAGGTCGTTACGAAATCAATGGCGACAAAGAATTCGTTATCGGCTATGAAGAGTCTTATGGTTATCTTGTAGGCACTCATGCTCGCGACAAAGACGCAGTTGTTTCTTCAATGCTCATTTGTCAGATGGCAGCATATCACAAGAATAACGGCAGAACCCTTGTTGATGCTCTTAATGAAATTTATGCAAAATTCGGTTTCTATCTTGATGCACTTGATACCTTTGTGCTCAAAGGCAAAGATGGTGCAGAGAAAATTCAGAGCATAATGACAAATATGCGTGAAAATGGCAACTCTCTTTTTGATAATATCAAGAATGTGCTTGACTATTCAAAAGGTATTGACGATTTGCCAAAAGAAAATGTGCTTAAATATATATTCACAGACGGCAGTTGGATAGCAATTCGTCCATCAGGCACAGAGCCAAAACTTAAGGTTTATTATTCAATGTGTGGCGAAACAAAACAAATCGCAACAGAAAAGCTTGAAAATATAAGAGCAATTCTCAAAAAAGAAATTGAGGGCTAATTTATGGAAAGATATATAAATCTCATTATCAAGCCAAAACTTCAGGGTGATGGTGGCGAAATCGATTTCGTTTCTTATGAAGACGGAATTCTCACCGTGCTTTTGCAAGGTGAATGTTCAAAATGCTTAATCGTTGACCGCTGTCTTTCTTGGATTGAAAGCGAAGTTATGCGTGATATGGGTGAAAGCGTAAAAGTAGTAGCACAGAAGAAAAAACCTTTCTTTTGGGATAAAGATTAAAGGGGGACGCTGAAAATGGCACATATTAAAGTTGTTAGAAGAAGTATGCGTCCTGAAGAATGGACGGATTTGCGCTTTGGTTGGTTAAAAAGATACATATATGACCAAAAATTTGAGATAGAAAACCTTAAAGTCCGTGACGCTCGTCAGGTGTCAGAAATGCAATATGACTATTATCCTGATGGTTGGCGTAATCTTCGCAAAGGGGATATGTATTTCACACCTGATGGCACAGCATTTTTTGATGCAGACGTGGTAATCCCTGAAAAACTTCGTGGTAAAGAACTCTGGTTTTCACTTAAAACTGCCGCTGAAATTATCGTTAAAGTCAATGGTAAATATGTTGGTGGTGTTGACCCTAACCGTGACAGAATTTTGTTGACACCTTATATTGATAGTGATTATCTTCACTTTGAAATGGAAGGTTATAACCGTTCAAAACCCGACGACGAGAGAAACCCAGAATCATTATCAGTTCGTGGTTGTCGTCAGATTTTTGAAGGTGCATATTTAGCAACTATCAACCACACAGTTCTTGATTTAGTCTATGACCTTGAGCTTTTACTCGATATTGCAAAAAGCGACCTTTTCAATGAAGATTACCGAGCATTTTTAAATCGTGAAATTAATAATGCACTTAATCTTATTGATTTTGATGATTTGCAGAATGAAGATGTTGCAAAAGCAAAGCAATATGTTGATGATGTGATTTATGCTAATGACGACTATAAGGGCAATGGTGATGTGGCTTTGATTGCTCATTCACACCTTGATATTGCATATTATTGGCGTCGAATTCACTCAGTACAAAAGAACTTGAGAACAATTCTCATTCAGTTGCGTTTGATGGATAGATATCCCGATTTCAAATACACTCATACACAGGCGTACACTTATGAAATGCTTGAAAAGTATTATCCTGATGTGTTCGAAGAATTAAAAGACAAAATTGCAAGGGGACAATTTGAGCCTGTCGGTGCTATGTATGTTGAGCCTGATTGCAATATTCCAACTGCAGAGAGTTTAATCCGTCAATGTATGTATGGTCAGCACTATTTCCGTGAAAAATTCGGCAAGACCATTAATAACTGTTGGTTGCCCGATGTTTTCGGCAATTCTTGGATTTTGCCACAGATTCTCAAAAAAAGTGGTGTTGACTATTTTGTGTCCAACAAGATGTCAACTTGGAATGATACAAACCGTTTTCCACATAACAATTTTATCTGGAAAGGTATTGACGGCAGTGAAGTTTATGCTTGCGTGCCACCAACTCACTTTATAACTTGGAATATGCCTTCACAGATTCAAGAAAACTGGGAAGCATATCAAGATAAAAATCTTGGCGGGCAAACAATGTCAATGTTTGGTTATGGTGACGGCGGTAGCGGTTGCACCGAAGAAATGATTGAGATTATGCATCGTTTCTCGAAACTTTCAATTATGCCAAAAACCGAGCATATAAGTGGTACAGAGTTTTTAGAGAAAAATCTCAAAGATAACGAAAATCTCTCTAAGTGGGACGGCGAATTATATCTCGAAATGCACCGTGGCACATTCACCACAAAATCAAAGATGAAGAGATATAATCGCAAGCTTGAATTTAAACTTCGTGAAGCAGAAATGATTTCAACTCTTCGTCATTTAAGGGGCGCGGCATACCCATATACAGAGCTTCGTGATATCTATAAAAAATTGCTCATAAATCAATTCCATGATATTTTACCGGGTAGCCATATAGCGCCTGTTTATCGTGATGCGATGGACGATTATGAAGATATTGATGCTCGTCTTGATAAAATTATCGGTACAGGTGAAAAGTATTTTAATTCGCTTAACTTCCCAAGAACTCATCTCACATTCATTGAAGATGAAAACGGCAAGAGTGTGCGTTTCGGCAAACAAGGTAATTGGGTAATTCCAAATCTTCCCCCTTTGTCTTGTGGTGATATTCCTTGGCGTACTTATGCAGGTGAATGGGTTGAAATCGGCAAAAAAATCGTTACACCATTCTATGAAATTGAGTTTAATTATGACGGAAGCATAAAGAGTCTTTATGATAAAGACCTTGACCGTGAATGGACAAATGGTGAGTTCAATAAACTCAAATTCTATAAAGATAATCCAGGTGTTTATGACGCTTGGGATATACTCCCTAACTATAAAGACCGCGAAGTTGAAGTGAAGATTATTTCACCACTTAAAACAATTGAAAAGAATTCAGAGGTTGCATCTTTTGAGTGTATTCTTGGCACAGAAAAGAGCACTTGGAAGAGAATTATAAGAGTTTTCCGTCAATCCCGTGGCATTGAAGTTGAAAATGTGGTTGACTGGCACGAAAAACATGTGCTTGCAAAGGCACAGTTTGATTGCAACGTACTCACCCGTAAAGCAATTTGTGACACTAGCGCAGGTTTTGTTGAAAGAGAAACTCACCGCAATACAACTTGGCAACAAGCACGATTTGAAGTTTGCCATCACAAGTGGGTTGATATGGCAGAAACCGATGGTGGTATTGCTCTTATTAACGATTCGAAATATGGTGTGGGACTTTTAGAAAACTCAATGAGTTTAAGTCTTCTTCGTGCAACAATCCGTCCTGATGTGACAAGTGATATCGGTCATCATGAATTCGCTTATATGATTTATCCACACGGTGACGACTTTGTGAAAGCAGAAATCAATAATATTGCCTATGAATATAATATTCCACTCACAAAAGCTGATTTGACTTGCGAAAATTCATTCGGTGAACTTTATATGCAAGCAATGAAAATGAGTGAAAACGGCAAAATGATTGTAATTCGTCTTTCAGAGCAGAATGGTCGTCGTGGTAAGATTGAACTCGGTGGCAAGGTTAAGCTTCTCAACTTCCTTGAAGATGTAATCGATGAAACCGACACAATCGAATACAAACCATTTGAGATAGTAACCATAGGCATTGAAACTTAAATTTAAAAACACCCGTTTATCTTCCAAAAAATTGGTAAAGATATAACGGGTGATTTTTTATGTTATCATTATGGTCTGCAACATCTGATATTTCATCATTTGACACTTTGCAAGGGGATATAAAAACCGATGTTTTAATAATTGGTGGTGGTCTCGCTGGAATTCTTTGTGCTTATGAATTGAAAAATAGGGGAATAGACTGCATTTTGGTTGAAGCCGATAAAATTTGTAGTGGTATTACCAAAAACACAACGGCAAAAATCACATCTCAACACGGGTTTATATATGATAAAATCACAAAAAAGTTTGGCGTTGAAAATGCACAGAAATATCTTCAAGCCAATGAAAATGCCGTAAAAAAATATGCAAAACTCTGTAAAGATATTGAGTGTGATTTTGAAGAAAAAGACAATATAGTTTATTGTGTTGACAACTATAAAAAAGTTGAAAAAGAGTTAATAGCATTACAGAATATCGGTTATAAAACACAAATTGAATACAAACTACCCGTGCCAATCGGAATAGCGGGTGCAATCCGTTTCAAAAATCAGGCACAGTTTAACCCTTTGAAATTTGTTTCTCACATTGTCAAAGATTTAAATATCTATGAAAATACAAAGGTTATTGAAATTCGTGATAATGTTGCAATAACAAACAGGGGTAATATTAAAGCCGAAATTTTTATTGTCGCAACACATTTCCCTTTTATGAATAAGCATGGCGCATATTTTGTTAAAATGTATCAAAACAGGTCTTATGTAATTGCAATCGACAGAAATAATAATCTTGGTGGAATGTATGTTGATGAAGCCAAAACAGGAATGTCTTTTCGTAACGCAGGGGATTTACTCTTAATTGGTGGTGGTGACCACCGCACAGGCAAACAGGGTGGAAGTTATAACGAATTGCGTCGCTTTGCAAAGATTTATTATCCTGAAAATCACGAAAAATATCATTGGGCAACTCAGGATTGTATGACACTTGATAGTGTTGCTTATATCGGTGAATACTCAAAAAATACACCGAATATTTATGTGGCAACTGGTTTTAACAAATGGGGAATGACAACCTCAATGGTGGCGTCAGAAATTTTAAGTGACATAATCAGCGGAAAGAAAAATGATTATGCCGACCTTTTTTCACCACAAAGAAGTATGCTAACACCACAATTACCACTCAATATTGGCGAGTCAGTTTTAGGGCTTATTGCACCGTCAACCAAGCGTTGTCCACATTTGGGTTGTGCTCTCAAATGGAATAGTGCTGAGCGCACTTGGGATTGCCCCTGCCACGGCTCAAGGTTTACAGAAAAAGGACAATTAATCGACAACCCCGCAACAGATGATTTAAAATAGCAAAAAAAGTCGGTATTTCTACCGACTTTAATTTATTTTACCAACAATGGAATAACATTTTCTGCAATAATCTCGTACGCTTTTGCATTAATATGAAGTCCATCAAAAGTGAAGTCCTTTTTTAATTCTCCTTGTTCATCACTTAGTTTGTCGCGAAGGTCAAGCCATACACAATTATATTTCTTACAGATTTTGATGAACTCATTGTTCATTTCATTAATTTTCTGATTGCTACGTTTGTCGCTTCTAAATCGCATAGGTTCATTTATAGGATAAACTGCTTCAACAATAAAATTAACATAAGGACAAGTCTTCTTGCTATCAGTTATGATTTTTTCAAGATTTTGCACTGAAACTGAAAGTGGAAGACCACGGCTAATATCGTTTGTGCCAATAAGAAGAACAATGTTTTTAGGCTCAATAGAGAGCACATTGTCATTAAGTCTTTCTAAAAGTCGATCACTTGTATCCCCGCTAATACCGCGGTTATAAACTGCCTGGCCGCTTGATTTACAGAAATCGTAGAATAACTCATAATAGTTAAAAAAATCAGTAATTGAGTCGCCTAAAAGTACAGTCTGATTTTTTAATGCATATTTTTGATTTAATAGTGTATAATTGCTTTTTTTAGTAGCCATTTCGTGATTATACACAGTACGCATTGAGAAGTTTTTTTCCTTTTTAAACAACATAAAAACACCTTGATTCTGCTAGTCTATTCTGCAAGAAAATCTCTTTTCATAATGCATTCTTCAAAGAATGAGTTTGCTGTGTCCATAACTGTCAAATCTTCTTTTGTGATGAGTGCATAGTCGATTGACTGATAAATTTCATAAGCTTCCTGACTGTTTTCGGGCAATGAACCAACTCGTGCAAAAATATCGTTGAGATATTGCTCTGCATCCTTTGCAAGATAAACATTGTGATATTTACTTTCATAAAGAACTGTTCTTGCATTTTGGTTTTCTGCGATTCTTTGCTTCATTCCAACAGGACTGTTTTTCACATTTACAGTCATATCGTTGCCACCGTGCATAACAAGGGTAGGAATCTGGTTGCTTCCAATGGTTTCGCAAGAGCGAAGAATACCAACTTTGCCAAATTTTAAAAGGTTCACAATATCAAGAAATGGTGCCATAAATCGAATATTTGCCTTTGTTTTCATTTTCACCATATCCGAGAGCAATCTGTTAAGAGAATGGAATGGCGAGAATGCTACAATGCCTTTAATTTCAACATCGGGGGACAAAGCAGATACATTGCATACGCTATATCCACCCCAAGAGTGTCCTAAAAGTAAAAGAGGTAATTCCTTAAGGTCGTCACGGGTTGATACATACTTAATTGCGTGTTTTAAATCAATAACACCTTGCGCAAACCCCTTGAGTTTTTTACCCTCTGATTCGCAAGTACCTGTGTTGTCATAAGCCAATACAAGATAACCTTTTTGTGCGAAATAATTGATTTCTGTGGTATAAGCCAAATGTCCTGCGCCCATTCCGTGTGAAAAGACGATAAGTGCTTTATATTTGTCAATCTTTGCGCCACTATAAAGAAATCCGTTGAGAGTCTGACCTTCATCAGACTTAAAACTGATTGGATGAGCGTTAAGATTATCAAAGTTTTTTGCTTTTAAATATTTAAGGTTTTCGTTACCCTCACATCTTTTATTAAGCCCTGCTGCATCAAGCAATTTTGTGGCTAAAATAATGAGAATTGCAACAACTGCGAGTATTCCCAACAAAATGTAAAGCATAATATCCCTCCTAATAATTTAAATCTATTTTATCATATTTTGTCTAATTTGTAAATATTCAGCTCAAAGCGTCACATTTGTGTTGTTTTTGCGACAAATGTATGATAAAATAAACAAAATATATTCACTAACTTAAGAGGTGTCTCAAATGAAACTTAGACAACTTAAAATTATAAGAAACCAGAATGGACTCACACAGCAACAAGTTGCAGATGTGCTGGGCATAAGCCGTTCTGCTTATTGTGGATATGAAACTGGCAGACGCTCACCAGATATTGATACTTTGGTGAAACTCAGTGAGTTTTATCATATTTCGGTTGACAAATTTGTTGAAAAAATTCTCACAAAATATGTCTATGACGATGAGTTTGTTGACTCTCAACCTGAGGCTCGTTATATGGCTCAACTCTCAAAAGAAGAGACAGATTTAATCATAAACTTAAGACTTTCAAATGATGACGCTAAAAAAGAAATCTTTGATTTCGCGAGAGCAAAAACAAACAGAAAGTCTATATAAGGAAAAATTGTTATGAAATATAATTTTGAAAATATGACATCTTCTCTTGAAGATTATCTCGAAGCAGTTTTTGTGTTGTCAACAAAGATTGAGAATGTGCGCGTAACAGATATTGCAGAGCATTTGGGCGTTTCAAAGCCAAGTGTAAACAGAGCAGTAAATACTCTCACTCAGAATGGCTTTTTAGAGCACGAGACTTATGGAAGCATTAAAATTACACCAATGGGTGAAAGTTATGCTGCAAATGTTCTTCGTCGTCACAAGCTCATAAAGCAATTTTTAGTTGATACTTTGGGTGTTGACGAAGAAAACGCAGAAAATGATGCTTGCAAAATGGAACATGTTATGAGTTCTGTAACAATTGATAAACTTTATGAATATCTTGAAAGGCAGGGGTAAGCCGTGACAAAGATAGCAATAATAGGCGGTGGCGCGTCAGGACTTGCCTGTGCTATTGAGCTTTTACATAATGTGAAAGATAAAAGCCAAGTTGAAATTACAATTCTTGAAAAACTGCCAAGAGTGGGTAAAAAAATTCTTGTAACAGGTAACGGAAGATGTAATCTTACAAATATGAATTCAGCTGAGCAGGGTTTTCGTGGTGATAAGGATTTCTCACAGTTTGCTTTGAGAGAATATACACCTGAAAAGAATATTGAATTTTTCAATGAATTAGGTCTTTACACAAGAGAAGAAGACGAGGGTAGAGTTTACCCATTGTCAAATCAGGCAGCGTCGGTTTTAGATGCTTTGCGTTTTGAATGTGAAAGACTCGGTGTTAAAACAATTTGCGATTACAGAGCGGTGCACCTCAAAACAATTGATACTGGTGTAACTAAAAAAATCGTTATAAATAATCGTGACAGATTTGATTTTGTGGTTGTTGCTTGTGGTGGCAAGGCGGCAAAAGTGCATGGCACGGATGGTGACGGATATGATATGCTCAAAATGTTTGGTCATTCAATTATTTCACCTGCGCCAGCGTTAGTATCACTTAACTGCGAAGAATTCACAAAAGCGCTTAAAGGTGTGCGTTCAATCTGCAAAATGGATTTGGTAATTGACGGTAAAAAAGAACTTGAAAACTATGGCGAAGTTCAGTTTACAGACTATGGATTATCTGGTATTCCAATTATGCAACTTTCTCGTTTTGTGTCTGTTTCACCGTCAAATGATATTAAAATAAATCTTGATGTGACACCAGATTTTTCAAAAGAACA
The DNA here is from genome assembly GCA_045632525.1 of Candidatus Fimenecus sp. Taxonomy (GTDB): domain Bacteria; phylum Bacillota; class Clostridia; order Oscillospirales; family Acutalibacteraceae; genus Fimenecus. The sequence continues at coordinate 18,148 of JAZQWV010000031.1, read as the reverse complement.
GATTTGGGAATATCTCATTTCTCGTCGCAATGTTGACACAGGACTTTGTGAAAATCTTTTAAGCGGAATTATGAACAAACAACTTTGTATTACTTTGCTTAAAGAATGTCAGGTTGCGGTTAACAAAAGAGTGAATACTCTTACAGATGACGAGCTTACAAGAATTGCAAAAATCATTAAAAAATGGGAAATTAAGATTAAAAATTCAAGAAGCTTTGATTATGCTCAGGTTACAGCAGGTGGCGTTGACTGTAAAGAATTCAATGATGAAACAATGGAATCAAGATTTGTTAAGAATTTATTCTGTTGTGGCGAAATCTTTAATGTTGACGGTGACTGTGGTGGCTATAACTTACAATGGGCGTGGTCAAGTGGTCGTCTTGTTGGCAAAACAATTGGTGAAAGGATAAACAATGCTCAGAATCAGTGAAATTAAACTTAGTCTTGATAGCGAATTTTCTGACATTGAAAATGCCGTTGCCAAGACCCTTAAAATAAATAAAAATAGAATTTTAAAAACAGAAATATTCAAAAGAAGTATAGATTGCCGAAAAGATAGCGTGCATTTTGTTTATACAGCAGATGTGACAATTGATGGTGATGAAGATAAAATTCTTACAAATATCAATAACACAAAAGTCATAAAGTGCGAAAAATATTCATATAAAATTCCGCAGTCAAACAGAAAAAGTACATTGCCACCAGTTATTGCAGGCTTTGGCCCTGCGGGTATGTTTGCAGGTCTTATTCTTGCTCGAAGTGGACACAAACCCATAATTATTGAGCGTGGCCGTGATGTCGATTCTCGTACAAACGATGTAAATAATTTCTGGACTAATCGAATTTTAGACGAAAAATCAAATATACAATATGGTGAGGGTGGCGCAGGCACATTCTCTGACGGAAAACTCACAACGGGTATTAAAGACAGCCGTTGCCGTTTCGTTTTTGAAGAGTTTGTAAGCCACGGTGCACCCGAAGATATTTTGGTCAATGCAAAACCACATATCGGCACAGATAAACTCAAAACAACTGTTAAAAATATCCGTGAAGAGATAATCTCTCTTGGCGGTCAGGTGCTTTTTGAAACACAACTTACAAATATTATCGTTGCAAATAATTTCATTCACGGAATAACCGTAACTGATAAAAATGGCAAAGAAACTGATATTGAAACTGATGCTCTTATTCTCTCAATTGGTCACTCTGCAAGAGATACAATTGAAATGCTCTATAACAAGGGTATAACTATGATGCAAAAACCGTTTTCAATCGGTGCTCGAATTGAACATCCACAAGAAATGATAAATTCAGTTCAATTCGGTGAGTTTAAAAATCATCCCAAACTTCCTGCGGCTGATTATAAACTTGCTTGTCATCCACCGCACGGTAGGGGGGCTTATACATTCTGTATGTGTCCAGGCGGCACAGTTGTTTGTGCATCATCTCAAAAAGGTGGAGTTGTAACAAACGGAATGAGTGAGTTTGCCCGAGATAAAGAAAATGCAAACTCTGCAATTTTGGTTGGGGTTAATCCTGAAGATTTTCCAAGCGAGCATGTGCTTTCAGGATTTGAGCTTCAAAGAGAAATTGAAGAAAAAGCATTCAATATGGGTGGTGGGGATTACACAGCCCCTGCAACTTTGGTTGGCGATTTCTTAAAAGGACAGAAATCCACAAAATTAGGTGCAGTTAAACCATCATTCCCAACGGGTGTTACAATGAGTGATATAGGCACATTGTTGCCTGAAAAAGTTGTTAACAATATGCGTCACGCTTTGACAGAATGGGATAAAAAACTCAAAGGTTTTGCAATGGATGAGGCAGTACTCACAGCGCCAGAAACTAGAAGCTCATCACCTGTGAGAATTATTCGCGACGAGTTTTATCAGACCAATGTGCGTGGACTTTACCCTTGTGGTGAGGGCGCAGGATATGCAGGAGGAATTGTCTCTGCTGCTGTTGACGGCGTTAAATGTGCCGAGATGGTGTTGTCGGACGAAACATAATGTTACAAAAATGTAATTTGACAAAGCAGAAAATTCTTTGATATATTATATATAGATTAGAAAAGGAGATGATATTGTGAACATTGATAATCTTTGTATGAGTTGTATGAATGAACTCTATGGTGAGAAGCAATGTCCAAAATGCGGATATTATGTTGACTCTCCGCAAATTTCACCTTATCTTCCGTTAAAAACTCCTGTTGGAGATAAATACATAATCGGCAAAGTGCTTTCTTCCAATAGTGAAGGCGTTACATATATGGCTTATGATATTGAGCGTAAAAGCCCTGTTGTAATCCGTGAGTTTTTACCTGAAAAATTCATTGACCGAAATATGAGCTCAACTGAAGTTGCAATCAAGAATGAGTGGAAAGATTTTTATTATGCATATCTTCGCAAATTCTTGAGTTTGTGGCGTAGCCTTGCTCGTGTGCGTGGACTTTCAGCTTTAGTGCCCGTTATCGATATTATTGAAGAAAATAATACGGCTTATGCCATCAGCGAATATGTTGAGAGCATTTCACTTCGTGAGTTTTTACTCAGAAGTCAGACTGGTTATCTTAATTGGGAAAAAGCAAAAGTTCTCTTTATGCCGGTTCTTTCAACATTATCAACTCTCCACAAGGCAGGTATTTATCATTATGGTATCAATCCCGATAACCTTATGATTGGTCGTGATGGTAAACTTCGTCTCAGCGGATTTTCAATTAATGATGCGAGACTTGAGGGTACTGAATTTTCACCCGAACAGTTCGAAGGCTATACACCAATTGAACAATATTCATATAACTATAGCGAGGGTGCTTGGTCAGATGTTTATGGTTTCAGCGCAGTGCTTTACAGAGCATTGGTTGGCAGTGTTCCACAAGATGCCGTTTCTCGTTCAATGAATGACCAGCTTATAATTCCTGCAAGATATGCAGAGATTATTCCTGTTTATGTTATAAACGCTTTGATGAACGGCTTGCAGGTTAATCCTGAAGACAGAACAAAGGATGTTGAAGCGCTTCGCGAAGAACTTTCAGCAACACCTGGCAATGTGGTTTCATCATTCTCAGGCGTTAATGTTCCAAAGAGAGAAGAAAGAACAGTACCACCTGTGCAACCAACAGAAGAAGACGACAAGAGCACAATAATTAGAACGATTTTGATAGTTTCTCTTATTGTTGTGGGCGTTGGGCTCATCTTCTTCGGTGCATATTTGGGTTATGACCATTTTATTAAAAATCCTGAAGAAACAACAACTGAAGCACCTGTTGTTACAACAATAGAAGTTCCGAATTTTGTTAATTCTTCTTATGATATGGTTGCTCAAAACCCTGTTCAAAATTCAAGATTTAAAATCAATTCTGTTATGGAATACAGCGACGAAGTTGAAAAAGGATATATTATTTCTCAAAGCCTTGAAGCAGGAACAACTGTTCCAACAGGTAGCGAAATCACATTTGTTGTCAGCAAAGGTCCTGAATTTGTTACAGTTCCACCTGTAAAAGATACAAATATAGACTATGCAAAAGAAACTTTAGAAAAAGCAGGATTTGTGGTTAATATAATCACAAAAGATAATAATGGTGATTATACCGAAGGCAATGTTGCTGAAATTACACCTGCAGAAGGAACAAGCAAACCCAAGGGTACTGATGTTTTCATTCAGGTATGGGGTGCACCGCCAAGCACAGAACCTGATACAGAAACAACAACTGAAAGAAACCCATTCTATAATCCATTCTTCTAAAACAAAAACCGCTTATCAAATTGATAAGCGGTTTAATTTTTGCTTTTATGAAATTGCTACACAATCAGTTGCATTGACGGTAATACCGTTTATTGTAACAGGCGTGTCAGTATAGTTGACATAGACCTTTATACTATTGTTATATTCGGTACAATAAACTCCATCCTGTACTTTGTCATGAGCAGTCATTCTCGCATCACGAATTGTTGATAGTGCAGAGTCTGCTTTTGTGTAAAGTGCAACAATGTCATTTATATTGTTGTCGTAATAATAGGTTGTGTCAAGTGTGTCGTTATAAGTTGAGCAATACCATGAAACGTTTGGCAAACATCCATATTCAACTGATTTAAGAAATGCAGTTGTCATATTTTCAGAACTGTTTATAGCAGGCGTGCTGTATTCACAAATACCATGAAGCATCATTTGAATAAATGGAATTCCTACATAAGCGTTGCTTTCGCTTGCTTTGATAGGTGACATTGGAATTTCTGAAACAATGTCTGCTGATTTGATTGCGTAGAAATTACCTGTGTCAATCATCAGCTTCTTTGTTGTGGCAAGAACAGGCAACTGAGCAAAAATCTCTTTATTTGAAACTGTTCTTGAATAGAAATCAGAATCATAATCAGAATAGAGATAAGAACCAATGTCGTTGAGCGCATATCCGTCAAAGTTAATATCAAAAGATGCATTAAGAATATCTTCAACTCGATTTTCAACCCTGCTCATACAAATGAAACTTTGAGCAGAAATTGCTGATGGGAAAAATGCTTCTTTATTTTTTGCAAGTTTTATATTCTTACCATTTAAGTTAGTTGCATTCTGTGAATTCTTGTAATCATAGGTGAGAATATCTGTGTCAAGGAAGAGTGAGAATTTCTGGCTGTTGAGATATGAATAAAGCTCATTGAAATCCTTTGTCTTACCAAGTTTATTAGAAAAAACGCCGAAAGTGCTGTTTGAACCGTTGTTAGCATTATCATAAAGTCCGTTATATCTGAGAATTGCATTGTTGACGCCTTTTGCTTTAAGAAGTGTCATAAGGTCTTTTGCCTGTGCAAAATTTGATAATACGGTGTACTTGTTTTTAGCATTCACATATCCACCCTGTAGAGACACCACAAGAGGTAGAGATTTTGACTGTGGTTCAACTTTTTTAGTTGAAAGAACAGAATTTCTGATAAGATTTTCACGGCATGCAGTTGCCATGCCTGAATATGTTGCAGATTTACCTGAAAGGAATCTGTAGCAAAGAGTAATCTCATTTTTATAGGTATATCCGTAAGTTTTATTTACAGAATTCTTGTTTTGTTGTTTGTAAATATCAGTTGTTTTGAATGTTGCGCTGACGCTGTTAAGTGAGTTTTCACTGTTTCTGTTTGCATTGATTTCTGCAATTGAATCACCTTGCTCAATAATACAGAGAAATGCACCATTGCCACGCTTCATACCAAAAGCGCCCACAAGACAATCTGATTTTTGGGTATTGTCAGTTGTGGCAAGGTCGTTGCCATAAACTGAAAGAGAAATCGGTGAAAATTCTGGGTCTTTAATGCCTGTCATAATAAGAGCGCCACTACCGTCGGGAACAAAGATATAATCTTCTGCACCACTTTGCTCATAAGCACCAAAGTCACCGAGTACCTTTACTTTTTCAAGATAAATACCTTTTGGAAGTGACAATGTGTTCATACTTACATTTACGAAGAAAGAACCATCACGAAGAGTATAAAGCACAGTTAAATCTGCTCTGATTTGGTCTTTTTTAAGGTCGTCAATATTTGCTTTGCCTGTTTCTGCATCAAGTGACATTGCATATTTAACAGAAATGTTGTTTTCGCCAATCGTATAACTTGCGTTGCCAAAAGCTACTGAATTATCCTGCGAATTGAGCACATAAATATTCTCATCACCATTTGAAAGAGTGATTTCAACAGCAGAGCTGTTAAGGCTCTTTGAAACTTCAGGCTGTGGGAGAGTTGTCCATAAATTATTTGAATTTGTGTCTTTAATCGCAACTGTCATTGTGGTTTTATCAAAGAACATTTCAATAAGACCTGATTTGCAAACAGATTCATAATTGCCAATGGCAGTTTTATGAACGTTGTCGCCCTTGTTTTCTGCAATTATTATGTTTTCTCTTTTAATTCTTACATTTTTTGTAGAAACATCAGCTCCACAAGCAGAGAAAAGCATTGTCACAAGACAAATAATTGATATTATTTTTATAAAATAAGTATAACGAGATTTTCTCATAAAAATACTCCTGAATATGTGTTTTGCATATTCTAACATATTTTGCAAAAAATATCAAATTTTATCCGATAAGTCGTTTTCGCATATCAGAAAGTATAATTTTTTCTCGTCGGGAAACCTGCACTTGCGAAACACCAAGAATGTTTGCGGTTTTGCTTTGAGTGAGTCCGTCAAAATATCGAAGACGGATAAGTTTGCGGTCATTTTCGGTTAAACAATTTAAAACCTGCTCAATTGAAAGTCGGTCATCAATGGGTGTATATTCATCATCTGCAGGAATATCAATCTGCTTTTCATCATCGTCTTCTGATGTGAGTGACACAACGGGTTGCGAAATGCAAAGAAGTTGCGCCACTTCAGCAACAGAAATTTCCATTTTTTCTGCAATTTCTGAAATGGTTGGCTCAACACCTAAAGTTTTTTCTAATTCTTCTTTGACAAATTGCAATTCTCTTGCTTTTTCTTTGAGAGTACGACTGATTTTAACAGCACCACCGTCGCGGAATAAACGGCGGATTTCACCTAAAATAGAGGGTACTGCATAGGTTGAAAAAGCAAAACCTAAACTCTGGTCAAAACCGTCAGCGGCTTTGATAAGTCCAACACAACCCGAAGAATATAAATCTTCATAGTCAATTCCTTTACCAATAAATCGAGATGCACAACTACCAACAAGCCCTAAATTATTAAGTATAAGCTCGTCCCTTGTCATTTTGTGCGACCACAAATCTTTTTACAAAGGGTAACTGTTGTTCCAACACCTAGTTTTGAACGGACAGAAAGCTTGTCCGTAAAACTTTCCATAACAGAAAATCCAAGCCCTGCACGGTCACCACCGAGAGTGGTGAAAAGTGGCTCACGGGCTTTTTTTATATCACTTATTCCACAACCGCGGTCACGAATAGTAACAATGACTCTATTATCATCGTGGATTTTAACACCTATGTATATTTTTCCCACCGAGTTGCGATAACCATGAACAATACAGTTTGTAACGGCTTCACTTACAGCGGTTTTGATGTCGTTGATTTCTTCAACTGTGGGGTCAAGTTGTGCCGTGAATGCTGCAACTGTTGCCCTTGAAAAACTTTCATTGACAGAACGACTATCAACTACCATACGAAATTCATTTATAATCATTTCTTTTCACTACCTTTCTTAATGTTTGCAATACGGTCAAGTCCTGCAAGTCGCATAACCTTATATGAATTGTTTGAAAGTCCTGTAACTTCAAGTTCACCACCAAACTCATTTAAGAGTTTGTATCGCCCCATAACAAGACCAATTCCCGAACTATCCATAAAAGTTACATCAGAAAAATCGAGAATAACTGTTTTGGGACGACAATTCTCAATTCGGTCGTCAATGTCAAGACGAATGGGTAGGGTAGTATGATGGTCAATTTCACCACATAAACGGCAATTAAGCGTTTCGTTTTCGAATTCAATTTTTACACTCATATTAAACACTCCTTTTTTGATATATTGTATTACTTACACAATAAAAAAATTGTCAAAAAGATGAAAACAATATTTCTAAAAACAAAAAAACTTGACAAAATAAAAAATCCCATCTACAATATATCATAGAACATTTGTTCGATAAATAATGTAGGAGGGATTAAATGACTGAAAATTATATTGAAAAAACTATTGTATATTACACAAGTCCTATTATAATAGAAAAAGGAGCACTTGATATTTATATACCAAAAACTACTCGAAGTATGAATTATAAGAATTGGAAAGCTCTTCTGGATTTGCGTACTTGTATGGAATGTCGTTCATTGCACGGAAAAATTTATGATATGAATGAGTGGAAAATTGTAGAGCCACCATTGCACAAGCGTTGCCGTTGCAAAATAGAGCCTATGGAATCAATTTTTGCAGGCGGAGCAACAAAGAATGGAGAAGCTGGAGCAGATTTCTGGTTGAAGAATTTTGGTGTCTTGCCCGATTACTATGTGACGGAAAACGAAGCGGTTTCTATGGGGTGGAGAAGAGGAAAATCGCCTGTGAAATATTTGCCAGGAAAGATGCTAACAATGGGAATATACAATAATTCCAATGGGCATTTACCTCAAGCAGAAGGTCGTATATGGTATGAAGCAGATATAAATTATTACGAAGGAAAAAGGAACAAAGATAGAATTTTGTGGTCGAATGATGGCTTAATATTTGTAACTTATGACCACTATGCAACTTTTTATGAGATTATAGGAGAAGATTATGGAGCAAAAGAAAACAATTACTTTAGACTTAACTGATTGTAAGTATTTAGGTGAATTACACGAAAGAATACGAGTTGCCTTTGATTTTCCCCAATGGTATGGTGCTAATTGGGATGCATTTTGGGATTTGCTGCGAAGTGAGTGTGATGCAGATAAATTAGAAATAACAGGAATAAACACATTATCTAAAAATTTCTCCGAAGAAGTTAAAATGATGATGACTATGCTAGAAAAATTTAAGGATAATTGTATGAAATATGATGATTATTTTGATTATAAAATCATCAATTAGTCATGAGAAAGATTATGGACGAGAAAAAATAATTATTTTGGACTTAACTGATTGCAAATGATAAAAAGGAACGATTCACAAATCGTTCCTTTTTGTTCTTAATCATCATATAATGCCTGAAAAATAAATCTGGTGGTAAACATAACACCCTTGATAAATGCATTGCGTTCTTTGACTTCGCCAAGAGAGAATGTTGCATTGTCATATTCTTCCAACAATGCTATTTGCACGGTGTTGAGATTTTCTCGAAGAGTATTTTCTGCAACTGCACAATCTTCTTTAATCCTTTTATCTTCTTTGCTGTCTTTTAAAGAAACTTCAAATAAATAATAGTCCCACAAATCTTTTAAATCTTCTCGCATAATAAAACCTCCTTGTTTTTTTTTTTTTTTTGATTATAGCATTCGTTTGAATGCTTGTCAAGGCATTTATATGAATGCGTGCTATAATTAATCCAATGATTATTAATGGGGTGAAATTATGCATTTTACAAAAAGAATGAGAGATTTAAGAGAAGATAAAGATTTAAAGCAAGACGATATAGCAAACATCTTAAATATTACAAGACAACAATATCAATTGTATGAAAGTGGGAAAAGAAAACTTCCAATAGACCTGTTAATAGAATTGTGTAAATTCTATAATGTTTCAGCAGATTATATTTTAGGATTGTCAGATAAACCATAAACAATGTAGGGGAGGGTCTCCGTGCCCTCCCGCAAGTGTGCAAAAAAATTACGGGCGAGCACAGAGACTCGCCCCTACAACGCACTTAATTAGTGACTTCTATAATTAAAACGCAGTTTCGATATTTTGCATTAAAAAACTCTTGACATTTGACAAATCTTTTGTTATCATATTCAAGCCGCATATTAGGGGGTAGTGTGTCCAAATGCACTAAAAGTGATGAAATCCACCCTCGATAGCGAGTCTATATTTAAGGTAGGTTAGAAAAATGTACGCAATCATCGTAACAGGCGGCAAGCAGTACAAAGTACAGAACGGCGACGTTGTATTTGTAGAAAAGCTTGACGTAGAAGCAGATGCAGAGATTACTTTTGACAAGGTTCTCGCAGTTGGTTCAGAAGACGGACTTAAAGCAGGTGCTCCTTATGTTGAAGGTGCAACAGTAACTGCTAAGGTTCTCAAAAATGGTAAAGGTAAGAAAATCACAGTATTTACTTACAAACCAAAGAAGAACGAAAAGCGTAAGAAGGGTCATCGTCAGCCATATACAAAGGTTGAGATTACCGGTATTAACGCATAATGACAACAGCAAAATTTCTGTTTTCGGATGATACAATAGTTTTATTTGAGTTAAGTGGTCATAGCGGTGCAGGAGAAGAAGGCACAGACATTGTTTGTAGCGCAGTTTCTTCAGCAGTTTATATGGCAGCTAACACAATAATTGAAATTATGAAGTTAAATCCAAAAACAGTAGTCCGTGACGGGTATTTAAAACTTCAAATGAGTTTAGAAGATGCTCGTAAATCGAAAGTGATTACTGACGGTTTGTATTTGCACTTAAGCGAATTACAAAATCAGTATCCCAACAACTTGAAACTTGAAAGAGGTGTTTTTGATGCTTAAAATCAACATTCAGTTATTTGCTCATAAAAAAGGTATGGGTTCTACAAAGAACGGCCGTGACTCAGAATCAAAACGTCTTGGCGTTAAAAGAGCTGACGGACAGTTCGTTCTCGCTGGTAACATCCTCGTTAAACAGCGTGGCACTCACATCCACCCAGGCAACAACGTAGGCCGTGGTTCAGACGACTCTCTCTTCGCACTTATCGACGGTAAAGTTAAGTTCGAAAGAATGGGCAAAGACAGAAAAAAGGTTAGCGTTTATCCAGTAGAACAGTAATTCTAACTAAACACAAAATCCCCACCAAAATCGGTGGGGATATTTTTTATGCTAATTGAGTGTTGGGGTAGTAGTGTGAAAGAATTTCTTGGTATGTTTTACCCTCTTGTGCAAGGCAATTTGCACCATATTGGCTCATTCCAACACCATGACCATATCCTTTTACTTTAAAAATAAAGGAATCGTCTTTGAACTCGCATTCAAATGTGCTACTTCTCAGTGAGAAAAATTTTCTTATATCTGTGCCCTTGAAAGTCTTATCACCGATAGTGATTTCTTTGACCATTCCCGTATCGGTACGCTTGATTTCACCAATCCAATTTTTAGGGTCATCAGAGAGTGTTGCACCTTGCTCTGTAATGATTTTTTTAAACTCATCACTAGAAAAAGATACTTCTGTCAAATAACCAGGCGAAAGTTTGTCACCCTCGCTTGAAACCGAAACTAAATATGGGTAATTACCGCCCCAAACATCTGTGGCGTTTTCTGTTTGTCCGTTACTGATGGCATAAAAAACGGCAGTAATAGGTTTGTTGTTGTATTGAATTGTGAGATTTTTCACCTCTTCAATACATTTTTTTATTTTGCCCACATATTCATCGTAATTTTCACCCCATTTGGCTTTTTGCTCGTCCACGGTAAAAAAGCCTTGATGGGTAGCAGGATTGTCGGATATATCTGCTTCGCCCAAAGTCTCATTTTTATTCAGTTTTGAATGCTCTAAAAGGGTGTGTGCTGCAATAATTTGTGCTTTGATTGCCTCTTCGTGATATGATGCATTCATTTCTTCAGCAACTACACCAAGAAGATAGTCTTCAAGAGTTAATTCAGTAATATTTTTGCTGTTGGCATTCATAACTTTAACGGTAGAAGTTGTTTGGATAGGATTAGCATCGTCGTTGCTTAATTCGCTTGACTCGACCTCGGATTCGCCCAGAAAAACTTGTTTTGCTTTTTCAACCGACGCTAACGGGCACACAATCATAGCAAGTAGCAGAAAAAAGCAGATTACAGAATAACTTTTCATTGTTTTATCGCTCCCTTTTTGTTGACTTTATTCCTTATTTGTTATAAAATATATACTGTATAATTATATTACTATGGATACATATCGAAATTTTCTACAAGGAGGTAAAATTTTAATGTCAGAATATATTTCAAGTATCTCCAATGAAGCTCTTTCAACATTATGCGAAGAACTTCGTAAAAATTACCAAATCAACCCAGATTATTACAACCGATTCGAAGTTAAAAGAGGACTTCGTAACTATGACGGTACAGGTGTGCTCGCAGGTCTTACAAGAGTTTGCGCTGTTGAAGGTTATTACATAGATGACGGTGAAAGAGTACCAAAAAACGGTAAACTTGTTTATCGCGGAATCAATATGTCAGATATTGTTGAAAACTGCGAAAAAGAAAATCGTTTCGGTTATGAAGAAGTTGTTTGGCTTCTTCTCTTTGGTGCACTCCCAACAAAAGAACAACTTGCTTGGTTTAAAGACTTGTTGGCAGAGTGTCGTGAGCTTCCTGAAGACTTTATCGAAGATATGATTATGAAAGCTCCATCACCTGATGTCATGAATAAAGCAGCTCGAAGTGTTTTGGCGCTCTATTCTTATGACCCAAATCCTGATGACACATCACCTGAAAATGTGCTTCGTCAGTGCATTCAGCTTATCGCACAGATGCCGGTTATTATGACTGCTGCTTATCAGGTTAAGCGTCGTGTATATGACAAAAAGAGCATGTATTTCCATCAGAACAAGAGAGAATTGGGTACTGCTGAAAGCATTCTTCGTTCAATCCGTACTAACAAGCAATTTACAGATGAAGAAGCAAAATTGCTTGATATTTGTATGATTATCCATGCAGAGCATGGTGGTGGCAATAACTCAACATTTACAACTCGTTGCGTTACATCAAGTGGCACAGATACTTATGCAGCAATTGCGGCAGGTATTGGCTCACTTAAAGGACCTCGTCATGGTGGTGCTAATATTAAAGTTCACAATATGATTGAGAATATGAAAGCAAATATTTCAGATATTACAAATGAAGGTCAGGTTGCAGATTACCTTGCTAAGATTATGAGCAAAGAAGCAAACGACCATTCAGGACTTGTTTATGGTATGGGTCACGCTGTTTATACTCTTTCTGACCCAAGAGCAGTTATTCTTCGTCGCTATGCTGAAAAATTCTCAAAAATTCACGGCAGAGAAGATGAGTTTAAACTCTTAAATCTTGTTGAAACACTTACACCTGAACTTTTTGCAGGTCGTGGCAATAAGAAGAAAATCTGTGCTAATGTGGACCTTTATTCAGGACTTGTTTATGATATGCTCGGTATTCCACAAGAGCTTTTCACACCACTCTTTATGACAGCAAGAATGGCAGGTTGGTCAGCTCACAGAATTGAAGAGCTTACAACAGGTGGCAGAATTATCCGTCCTGCTTATAAGAATGTTACGATTCCACGCGCTTATGTGCCAATGGAAGACAGAATTCTCAGAACAGATAGCATTCAGAAAGAATACATTCCGATTGAGGAAAGGTAAGAAGTATAATGAAAATTACAGGAAAATATGAAAAAATAAATCCGTTAGCATCTCTCTATGTTGTGTTTGGTCTTATGGCAGTTGGTGTGGTTTTCAGAATGTACCAGCTTCTCAACATTATTGAGAGTGATACAGGTTTTTACAGAGTCAAAGACTGGTCAGTATATGTGATGTATGCACTTTGTGGTCTCGCAGTTATTGTGCCTTATGTTCTCACAACATTGGCAAAAAATGTACCAGCATCAAAGTCACCTTTTAGAAAAGATATGCTTATGGCAGTTGGCTCAATTGTTTTTGCAGTTGGTATTGTGTTAGATGTTGTTTCATCACTTTCAACATTTCTTCTCAATGCAAAAGGTTTCACATCAGTAGGACTTTCATTTATGGGCACAATGGACCAAGGTCAAGCACCATTATTGATTGAAACAGTATTGGGAATTTTTGCGGCAATTTATATGCTCATTTTTGGTATTTCATATATTGACGGCAGAACAACTTATGCACAATATAAGTTTATGGCAATCACACCACTTTTCTGGGCAATGAGCAGAATAGTGTTAAGATTTGTGAGAAAAATAGCTTATGTAAATGTTTCTGATTTAATGCTCGAACTCTTTATGCTTGCGTTTATGATGATTTTCCTTCTTAACTTTGCAAGAATTTCATCAGGCCTTGCAAACAGCAAAGCAATGAGAACAGCTTTTGCCTCAGGTTTTGTAAGCATCTTCTTCTGCACAGTTGCAAATTTGCCAAGACTTTTAATGGTGCTCACAGCAAATGGTAAAGCACTTCCTGATGAATATCCATTCAGTCTTTGTGACTTGGGTTTTGCAATTTTTGCTTTTGCTTATATTATTAATGCTATGAAATATGCAAAAGAAAATGATGCTTTGGAACTTCTTGGTGAAGAAGTGAAGAGTGAACCAGACATTATGGAAACTGACGACAATTTTCTTTCGGAGTAATATTTTATGCAGTTGTTTTTAAATAATGTTTTGACATCTTTCACGCAAGTTGTCATACTCTTTTTAATTGCAATGGTGGGCTTTGTGTGCCACAAAATTGGTGTTTACACAGAAAAGGCATCACGAATGACAACTGATTTGTTGTTCTATATTGTAGCCCCTGCAATTATCATCCGTTCTTTTGTGGGAATGGATTACAATAAAGACGCTCTAAAAGGATTGCTTTTTGCCCTTTTAGGTGGAATATTCTTTCATGTTTTAGGAATGGTGTTTGCAAAACTCTTCTTTAATAAAGGGGATAAGGACACAGCGTGTATCTTTAAATATGCGTCTTGCTATGGTAACGTGGGTTATATGGCATTGCCCTTGGCACAAGCGGTTTTAGGTGACGAAGGCGTGTTCTATTGCTCAGTTATTTTAGTGCCATTCAACATTCTCTCATTCACACATGGTGTGAGTGTAATGCAGAAAAAAGAGGAGAAAGGTGGATTCAACCTTAAAAAACTTATCATTAATCCTGGTGTGATTGGTGTTTGTTTAGGACTTCCACTTTTCCTTTTACAAATAAAATTACCGGATGTTATTTACCAACCTGTTTCATACCTTGCAGACCTTAATACACCACTTGCAATGGTTATGTTCGGAACATATTTAGCATCGGCAGATTGGAAAACTCTGTTTTCTGATAAAAGAATTTTTGGCTCAGCTGCTTTAAAAATCATTTTAATGCCACTGATTACAATTGGTGCGTTAAAACTTTTTGGTTTCGGTGGTACATTGTTGGTTGCTTGTGTGCTCAGCGCGTCAGCACCGACGGCAAGTAATACAGTTATGTTCGCAGCAAAGTTTGACAGAGATACAGCGCTTGCATCAAAGGTTACATCTTTTGTCAGCGTACTTTCAATTTTAACAATGCCTGTAATGATTGCTTTAGCTCAATTATTACAGTAACAATAAAGGAGTGATTAGTTTGAAACTTATCGTTGCTATTATCAATAATGATGATGCTAATGCCGTAATGAATGGTGTTACAAAAGCAGGTTATTCAGCAACACGACTTTCCACAACGGGTGGATTTTTAAGAGCGGGGAATGTTACTCTTCTCTTGGGTGTTGAAAATAATAAAGTTGATGAAGTGATTAACATTATTGGTGAATACAGTAAACAGCGCAAACAAATCACCCCTGTTAATACTACATATATCGGTGAATCAATGCTTTCTTCAATGCCTGTTGAAGTAACCGTTGGTGGAGCAACAATTTTCGTTCTTGATGTGGAGCAGTTTTATAAGATATGACAGATTCTAGAAATGAAAAAGTGAATATGCTTTATGAAACAGTTGCACAGTCTGTGAGTCAAGGTAACTTTCCACATGGTGTTTTGGTGGAATGTGAAAACGAGCAAGACGGTGTCGACTTTGCTCGCTATATTGCAAATTGCCTTGTGTGTCGAGGTGAAACAAAGCCTTGTCTTAAATGTACCGACTGTTTAAAAGCAGAAAAAGATGGTCATCCCGATATTTTTGAAACAGATGGAATTAAAGGTAAAAGCAAGAATTTTACTGTTGATGCTGTCCGTGAAATCCGTAGTAATGCTTTTATTGTTCCAAATGAGAGCGATAAGAAGATATATATTCTTAAAAATGGACAAAATATGAATGAGCAAGCACAGAATGCGCTACTCAAAATACTTGAAGAACCACCAACTTATGTGTTCTTCATAATCGTCACAACATCAAGAAGCACAATGCTTGAAACTGTTTTGTCCCGTGTTCAGACTTATTCAATTTTAAGTGACGAAATTAAAATAAGCGAAAAAGAAGAAAATGCAGTTAAAGATTTTGTTGATGCACTATTAAGTGTTGACGAATTGAAACTTATGGAAGCAACTGCAGTTTTTCAAAAGAACAATCAGTTCGCAAAATCAGTTATAATGCTTCTTTCAGAAGTGTTTCGCGATGCTCTTGTTAAAAAGAGTGGATACACAAGAGAAATGCATTTTCCTGAACAGGTGAATGCTTTGTGTATGGCTCTCACATCAAAAAGTTTGTTGCAACTTGTGTCTGTTTGCGACAAGTTGATTGAGTCAGTTGACCGAAACTGCAACAACAATCTTTTGCTTGTGAGAATGTGTTATGAATTTAAAGAGGCTATTGGAAGATAGGTTTAATATAGGAGAAAATTTATGGTTGAAACTGTTGGAATCAGATTTAAAGACGGTGGCAAAATTTATGATTTTGATGCCGATGGTAAAAAATTCGAAAAAGGTGATTATGCCATAGTTGAAACAGTTCGTGGTATGGAATGTGGACTTGTTGCAAAGGCAAATCACAAGACAAATGAAGACGATATTACCAAACCACTTAAAAAGGTTATCCGTGTAGCAACAGAAGAAGATGTGAAAACTCTTGCAGAGAATAAAGAAAAAGAGAAAGAAGCATTTAAAATCTGTGAAGGAAAAATTGAAGCACATGGATTAGAAATGAATCTTGTTGATGTTGAATATACTTTCGATAGAAGTAAATTACTTTTCTATTTCACAGCTGACGGAAGAGTGGATTTCCGTGAACTTGTAAAAGATTTAGCATCTGCTTTCAGAACAAGAATTGAACTTCGTCAGATTGGTGTTCGTGATGAATCTCGTATGGTTGGTGGATTTGGTATTTGTGGCAGACCTTTCTGCTGTAATACATTCTTAAATGACTTCCAACCTGTTTCAATTAAGATGGCAAAAGAACAAGGTTTGTCACTAAACCCAACAAAAATCAGTGGTACTTGTGGCAGACTTATGTGTTGTTTAAAATATGAACAGGACACTTATGAGCATCTTTTAAGAGTAACACCAAAGGTGGGTGCAATTGTTGACACACCTGACGGAAAAGGCAAGGTAATTGAAAACAACTTAATTACTGGAATGCTCAAAGTGACGTTAGACCGTCGTCCTGAAGCAGCACCACTTGTAATTCACAGACATCAAGTGAAAATTCTTAAAGACGCAAGAATCAATGTTTCAAAAGAAGAATTAGAGGCACTTAAAGGAATAGAATAATTTAGTACTTGATTTTTAAAAATTATGTGTTACAATGTAAACATAAACAATAAAGGGAGGTACATACACATGGCATACAAAATTACTGATGATTGCATTTCATGCGGCGCTTGCGCAGCTGATTGCCCAGTTGAAGCTATTTCTGAAGGAGACGGCATCTATGTAATCGACGCTGATACATGCATCGATTGTGGCGCTTGTGCAGATAGCTGTCCAGTTGCAGCTCCAATTGCTGACTAATTTAATTATAAAGAAAGACCGTTGAGAAATTCTCAACGGTCCTTTTTTTGTTTTATTTTGTTGCTTCTTCTAAAAGACTTAAAATCTTTTCTCTTGAGAAATTGTATTTTTTATTACAGAAATGGCAAACAACTTCTGTATTATCGTCTTCTGCCATTTCACGAAGTCCTTCTTCACCAGCGCCAACAAGTGCCCTTGTAACTCTTTCTTCACTACAGTCACATTGATATGAAATTTCTTCTTTATCAAGGAAATGCAATTCAAATTCAGGAAGCACCTTTTGACAAATCTGCTCAGGAGTAAGACCTTCTGCAAGCATTGTTGTAACAGGCTTAACACCTTCCAAGCCTTTTTCAACAAGTGAAATTGTCTGGTCGTCTGCAGTAGGGAGTAACTGAATTAAGAATCCACCTGCTAAAAGCACATTTTCAGTTTCAGGGTCAACCAAAACACCAAGAGCACAAACTGTTGGGGTCTGCTCACTTGTGAAATAATAGGCAGTAATATCTTCTGCAATTTCACCTGATACAACCGGAATCTGTGCACAATAAGGCTCCTTAAGACCTAAGTCCTTGATAACTGTCAAAAAACCATCTTTACCAATAGCGCCTGAAACATCAAGCTTGCCTCTTGCATTTAAAGGAAGCTGTACATTTCTGTCACCGATATAGCCCTTAACCTGACCCTTTGAGTTTGCAACAGCAACAACAGGGGATGCAGGGCCACTACCATTCATCTTAACTGTAAGAGTATCTTTATCACCTTTAAGAAGCACACCCATCATACCTGCTGCGGTGATAAGTCTGCCAAGTGCAGCAGAGCACACCTTCGATGTGGCATGAATATTCTGCATTTCTCTAACCATTTCAGTTGAATCAACGGCTAATGCATATAGTGTACCATCATCTGAAATCATTCTGACTAATTCGTTCATTTTAATTCATCCTTAAA
>JAZQWV010000030.1:0-44160 GCA_045632525.1 Candidatus Fimenecus sp. | reverse complement strand
AAAAAATTACGGGCGAGCACAGGTGCGGGTGTCCGGTGGACACCTCTGCGAAGCAGAAGCACTGACCGAACCGGCAGGTGAGACTTACTCGCCCCTACAACACACTCAATTAGTTACATTTATAATTTGCGTCGCAGACCCGATGTTTTGCGCTTTTGCGTTTTGCATTTTGCACTTTGCATTCTGTTCGATAAACCCCAATTTGTCTATCTCTTCAAATGCTCTTATTATTTTCTTGCAAAAATACTATAATAATGCTAAAATACTCACATAATCACGAAAGGACGGTGCAAAATGAAAAAATCAATATCAATATTACTTTCTATTGTAATAATTTTATGTGTTTTCACATCTGCAATACCGTCTTTTGCGTTATCATATAACAATTTCACTTATGAAATGGTTGATGAAAATGTGATTATTACAAAATACACAGGCTCTGAAGCAACGGTTTTGGTTCCATCACAAATTGACGGTTTAAATGTCCAGAAAATCGGTGAAAATGCTTTTAAAGATAATAAGACAATCACAAGCATAACTGTCAGTTCAGGTGTTAAAGATATTGGCGCAAGTGCCTTTGAAAATTGTACATCTCTTGCAACAATTTCTTTGCCAGATACTATAACACATATTGGTGAAAAGGCAATTTATAACACAGCGTATTATAATAACAAGTCCAACTGGAAGCCTAAAACAACTTCTAACAATTCATCATCTGGTGGGGTAAATATGGGCACAGGTTCTGGCAATACATCTATCGATTGGGAAGATATAGTTGCACAGAATCTTGATTATTTATATTTGGGCAAGAATCTTATAGAAGCAACATACTCGGGGTCTTATGCGATTAAATATGGCACTCGGGTAATTGCAGATGGGGCATTTGCAGGATGCGGTGCAAGTTCGGTGACTTTGTCAAATCAATTAGTCACGATTGGAAAAAATGCATTTAAAGATTGTCAAAATTTAAAGACTATAAATTTCTGTGACAAGCTTGAAAATATTGGTGATTCCGCATTTGAAAATTGCGTTTCTCTTGAGAAAATCAATTTACCTCAAAAAGATATTACAATGAACGCAACCGTGTTTTATAATACAGGCTATTATAATAATCCTGATAATTGGCGTGGTAATGCACTTTATCATAATGATAAAGTAATCGGTGTTAACGAAAACTGTAACACAGTTGAAATAAAAGATGGCGCAACTGAAATTATCAGCGGTGCATTGCTTGATAAAACTGTGATAATTCCCACTTCTGTTACAAAAATTTCAGATACGGCGTTTACAGATAGTCCAAAAGCGACGATTTTGGGTTATTCAAATTCTTATGCGAAAGAATATGCAACCGCGAATCAAATAAAGTTTATCGCAATAGATTCATTTGAAAAATGTGATTTGAATTTTGATGGAATTATTGATAGCAAAGACTATGAAATAATATGCAAAATCAGTACAACTCAAAATGCTCAAACTGATTTGATAACTTATCTTGGTGACTTGGATAATGATGGCGCGGTGGATGGATTTGATGCTATTATTCTCGATTTAATCAACAAAGGTATGCCACCATCACTTGAAAAAGGTGATGCAAATGGTGATGGAAGAATTGATTTAACAGATTATGATTTGTTAGTGTCAATTGTAACAATTCAAGGCAAGGTAACAGATAATATTATGTTTAATCGCTGTGATATAAATGAAGATGGCGCAATTGATGCTTTTGATGTGGTTTATCTCGATTTATATTTGAATAACTTAATGCCAATAATATAAAAATGCAAGAAAAATGCTTGAAAGTTGCATTTTTCGACATCGAAAAGATAAAAAATATTAGAATTTGCAAGTTGTGTTTGTAAAAGTTTCACAAAGTTGTAAAAAACGGATTGTTAAATACTTGACAATCCGTTTTTTTGTAATATAATGTTATAATAAATTAATAATATATAGAAAAGGTGGACGATAGTGTGGAAAAACTCTTGATTTTACTCACATTTTTAGGTTCTGTTATTGCCCTCGCATTTGCCGCATTGACAGCAAAAAAAGTTCTCGGATTCTCTGAGGGAACAGAAAAAATGCAAAAAATTTCACAATCAATCAGAAAGGGTGCTAATGCATATCTTAAAAGACAATATTCTGTTGTTTTGGTATTCTTCGGCGGAATGTTTGTTGTCCTTTGCATTATGGCAGCGCTTGGCTTCTTGACTTGGTTTGTTCCTTTTGCATTCATTACAGGTGGTTTCTTCTCAGCTCTTTCAGGCTTTGTTGGAATGAAAATCGCAACTCTTTCAAATGCAAGAACTGCAAATGCTTGCCGTGAAGGTCTTAATCGCGGTCTTCGTGTAGCATTCTCTGCTGGCTCGGTTATGGGCTTTACTGTTGTTGGTCTTGGTCTTCTTGATATTTCAGTGTGGTTCTTCTTACTTAAATTTGTATTCCATCTCTCACCAGCAGATATCACAAGCGCAATGCTCACATTTGGTATGGGTGCATCTTCAATGGCTCTCTTTGCTCGTGTAGGTGGTGGTATCTTCACAAAGGCTGCTGACGTTGGTGCAGACCTTGTTGGTAAAGTTGAAGCAGGAATTCCAGAAGACGACCCAAGAAACCCTGCTGTTATAGCAGACAATGTTGGTGACAATGTTGGTGACGTTGCAGGTATGGGTGCAGACCTTTATGAATCTTATGTAAGCTCTGTTATCTCTGCTTCTGCTCTCGGCGTTTCTGCTTTTGCAGGTGACGTTAAAGCAATGGCAGTTCCAATGATTCTTGCTGCAATCGGTATCTTGATGTCAATTATCGGTACATTCTTCGTTCGCACAGGCGAAAGCATTGACCAAAAGCAATTGCTTAAAGCTCTCAGCCGTGGTACAAATCTTAGTGCAGTTGGTATTGCAATTATTGCTCTTCCTGTTGTATGGTTGGTGCTCGGTAAAGCAAACCTTGGTCTTTATGTTGCAATCGTTTCAGGTCTTATCGCAGGTGTGCTTATTGGTCAGTCAACTGAATTCTTCACATCTGACACATATAAGCCAACAAAGAAACTCGCAAGCACATCTGAAACAGGCTCAGCAACAATCATTATCGGTGGTCTTGGCCTTGGTATGAAATCAACAGCTGTTCCAATTGTAATCATTGCAATCAGCGTTCTTGTTTCATATTTTATTTCAGGTGGTAGCGAAAGTGCGGCAATGGGTCTTTATGGTATCGCTCTTTCAGCCGTTGGTATGCTCTCAACTCTTGGTATTACTCTTGCAACTGATGCTTATGGTCCTGTTGCTGACAATGCCGGTGGTATTGCTGAAATGGCAGGTCTTGAACCTGAAGTAAGAGAAAGAACAGACGCTCTTGACTCACTTGGTAACACAACTGCTGCAACAGGTAAAGGCTTCGCAATCGGTTCAGCAGCGCTTACAGCACTTGCGCTTGTTGCGTCTTATGTTGACAAGATTAAGAGTATTGACCCAACAGCAGATTTGACTTTTGATATTGTTAACCCTGTTGTTCTTATCGGTCTTTTTATCGGTGGATGTCTTCCATTCGTATTCGCAGCACTCACAATGGATTCAGTTGGTAAGGCTGCACAGAGCGTTGTTAAAGAAGTTCGTCGTCAGTTCAAAGAAATCAAAGGTCTTATGGAAGGCGAAGCAGAACCAGATTATGCATCTTGCGTTGACCTTTGCACAAAAGCAAGTCTTCGCGAAATGGTACTTCCAACAGTTGTTGCAATTGCAGTACCTGTAGTTGTCGGTCTTGTTCTTGGCTATAAAGGCGTTGTTGGTATGCTTGCAGGTGCAACTGTATCAGGTTTCTTGATGGCAATCTTTATGTCAAACTCAGGTGGCGCTTGGGACAATGCAAAGAAATACATTGAATCAGGTGTTCACGGTGGTAAGGGTAGCGACCAACATAAAGCAGCCGTTGTAGGCGACACAGTTGGTGACCCATTCAAAGATACATCAGGTCCTGCAATTAACATTCTTATCAAACTTCTCTCAATGGTATCAATCGTATTTGCAGCACTTGTTGTAAATTGCAGTATTCTTTAATTTAAGACAAAAAGTTAGCCCCACAGAGCGAATTCTCTGTGGGGTGTTTTTTATGCGTTTTCTTTAATTTCTGCTTTTGCTCTGCGTTCTTGGAGTTCTTTTTCAACCTGTGCTTTTTGTTCAGGGGTATATTTGATTAAGAGTAATGGGATAATATAGAGCACTGCTGCAATAGCAGGAGTAAGCATTGTGAGTGGCCAAATCCAATTTTCAAAAGCTTGACTCTGTGTGCCAAGATAAACAGCACCTTCAACATCTTCAACTGCAACATAACCGAGAAGACTGAGTGAGAATGTTGCAAGAGCACCTGTCACACCACTTGAAATCTTGGTGAAGAATGTCTGCATAGCGAAGGTAACACCTTCGGTGCGCTTGCCTGTTTTCCATTCCATATAGTCAACGCTATCACAGAAGAGTGAAGTCTGGGCAATGCTTGCTGCACCTGATGGGATTGAGCAGATAGCCATAATAATCATACCGATAAGTATGTTGTTGCCCTCAAATCCGATAATCCATGCAAGAACCTTGCCGACGATTGTGCAAATCTGAATAAAGATGAGAAGATTTCTGTAACCGCCAAATTTTACTTTAAGTTTATCCGCAAAAATCATACCCAAGAAACTTGGTGCATAAGTAATTGCGCCATAAACAGTTGTAAGTGTAAGTGGTCCGAGAACAAAACCTGCAACTGAAATTTCAGGCATCTTGTATTTGAAGAAGTATGTAACAAGACTATTGCCAAATGCAAGTGAGCCGAAAAGGTTTGAAAGTGTAATGAGCATAAGCATTTTGTTCTGGAAAAGAAGTTTGAAACATTCAAAAATTGATGTTTGCTGTTGGTCTGGCTCCACAAGACGAACTCTTTCTTGTGCTTTATAGCATTTTGCACTGACAAGTGCACCGCCAAGACCGAAAATTGTAGCGAATAAAACTGTCATAAGGGCTAATGAATTGCCTGACTGTTTTGCAACAATTTCCATAATCATTGGAATAATTGCACTAAACACACCATAGAAAATTGAACCGATTGTACGAGCCATCTGAACAAATTTATCACGCTCGTTTGAGTTTGGAGTAACAACGGCTGTCATACCCCAGATGGCAACATCTTGCATGGTGTAACTGATATCCCAACAAAGATACATAATTACAAAATAGCCCAAACGAAGCCAGAGAAGATTTTCGTCAGTTGAGAATACTACGAAAATAAGCACCGTAAATACACCAACGGGTACAGGTGTGTATTTGAGCAGTGGTCGAAGTTTTTCACCATTCCCGAAACGGTGACGGTCAACGATAGAACCAACGATAGGGTCATTAACACCGTCCCACACTTTCATTGCAATAAGAAGAATTGCAACAACACCCGCTGGGAATTGTGCAATATCCGTCAAAAAGTATTGAAAGAAAGAAGCACCAATAAAGCAATAAACAATGTTTTGCCCTGCAAGACCGGTCATGAAGCTTCGTTTTTCTCTTTTGGAAATATAGTTCAAAAGAAATCCCCCTAACATTAAATTTGATTACATTTTAATTATACACCATAAATAGACAAGAAACAATTCGCGAAAAGTTATAAAAATTGAGCATTTATTTGGTCAAGTTGATTGTTTCATTGACTTTATTTTTGTGAAATGATATATTTATATTAATAAATCTCTTTGGAAAGGGAAAAAAGATATGTATAAAATTATTAACCCTTATGAAAGTGTTATGTCTTTAATCGAAGACGGGGAAAGACATTATAAAACCAATCTTCACACTCATTCAACTTATAGTGACGCAAATGACACTATGACTGATATGATTATTGGTTTCTACGATAATGATTTTGATATCTTGGCTTTTGCTGAACATGGAATTTTAGGTAAGCCTTGGAATGAAGAACCAACTCATATTCCTTTTTTTAACTTCCAATATCTCTGGCACGGCAAACGCAGTTACTTAACAGAAGACCAATACAGAAAAATCAAAAATGGTACATATAAATCAGAAAAAAACACAAGAACCAAGACTCGCGGATTAGAAGATGTGGCAGATGCTATTGAGTGCAATATGTTCACAATTATGAAAAACCATGTAAACGGGTATTTCACAGATAATGCCTATGAAGGCGTGCAAGGGTTAGAGTTTGATTATGAAATCCCACTTTCACTTGTTGAAAAAAGTGGTGGTATTTCTCATATCAATCACCCTACAGATTTGTTGCAATCATGGAAAAGACCTGAGTGTGCAAAAGTGCCTGAAAATATTGAGTTTTTTGCAGACCTTTTAAGAAAATATAAATCTTGTATGGGTATTGAAGTTCTCAATATGTATGACAAACCTAATCGTAGTGACAGAATTTTATGGGATGAACTTTTAAAAACTCTCATTCCTGAGGGTAGAAAAGTATTCGGCTTCGCAAATAGTGATGCCCATCAGGTTGACCAGATTGACACAGCATTTATGGATTTTATTTTGCCAGAATATTCACTCTCAACTCTTCGAAATGCTATGGAAACAGGCGCATTTT
Source organism: Candidatus Fimenecus sp. (assembly GCA_045632525.1). Taxonomy (GTDB): domain Bacteria; phylum Bacillota; class Clostridia; order Oscillospirales; family Acutalibacteraceae; genus Fimenecus. Next base: position 37,596 of record JAZQWV010000030.1, on the reverse strand, counting down.
TCTCAATTGCCCGTTATGCTAAAAATGAATTGGGTGAAGATTTTAAGGGCGAAGGACCTGTGCCACAGGTGATTTCATTAAATGTTGACGAAAACGACCAGATTATCACAGTTGGTGCAGTTAATTGTCACACAATTGAGTGGATTGCAGATGGCGAAGTTATTCAAAGAGAAACACTTGACGCTGACGGTCAGATTGTGAGCACAATAAAACTAGCAGAGTATACTGATAAAATCAGTTGCTATGTTCGTGCACAGATGCTTGGCAAAGGTGGAATTTGCCTTACACAAGCATTCATTCTTGATGACGGTAACATTGAAAGATTTAGAAAAGAAATCGTGAAAAAAGAACTCACCGAGAAAGAAAAGAAAAAGAGAAAGTTCTATTCAAAAAAATTAGGTGTAGTTTACGGAAAAATCACTAAAAAGATTTAAGGAAAAACCATGAAAAAGATTATTGCAATAGTTTTATCGTTTATTATGTTATTGCTTTGTGGTTGCACGGGTGAAAAAGAATATAGCTTATCAAACACAAATGCATCTCAGAATACCAAAAAACTATATTCATATCTATGCGAAATTTATGGTGACTATATAATTTCAGGTCAACAAGAATCTACTTGGGTTGACGGCGAGCAATACGAATTTGAATATATTTATGAACATACAGGCAAATACCCTGCAATTCGTGGGCTAGATTATATGAATGATGACTTCGACGGTGTAAATTGCAGAGCAATTGAATGGTATGAAAAAGGTGGAATTGTTTCAATCTGTTGGCATTGTGGTGCGGATTTCAGCGGTAGCTGGACAGAGTGCAAAGATACTGATGTTAAAGATTGGGATAAAGCCTTGACCGAAGGAACTGACGAATATACAACTCTCGTTGAGGGAATGGATAAGGGTGCAAAAGCGCTTAAAGAGCTGCAAGAAAAGGGTGTTCCTGTTTTGTGGCGACCATTTCACGAACTTGACGGTGACTGGTTCTGGTGGAGTCGTGGTGGTGCTGAAAACTTTAAAAAACTCTGGATTTTGATGTATGACAGATACACAAATTATTGGGGGCTTGATAACCTCATCTGGGTGCTTGGGTTCTCTCATAAAAATGAAATGTATAAAGAATTTTATCCTGGCACAGAATATGTCGACATAGCTGGTGCAGATTCTTATGAGATTGGTGCTCATTCTGACCTTTTCAAAGCAGTTAAAAGAGTTGTAAAAGAAGAAAAGTTAGTGTGCTTTCACGAATGTGGAACAATCCCGACAGTTGATGAATTGAAAAGCAAAAAAGCAGGTTGGCTTTGGTTTTTAACATGGCATACAGAATATCTTGTTGACAATAACACAACAGAAAATCTCAAAGAAATTTACAACGATGAATATGTAATTACTCTTGATGAATTGCCCGACCTTAAAAATTCATAAAAATATAGAATTAACAACGATTTGTATTGATAAAACACTTTACAAATCGTTGTTTTTTTATTACAATATAATGGTATATTTATATATAGTGGGGTATTCTCACAGTAAGAAAGGATGAATGAAATGTCAAACCAGATGATGATATTTCTTGCTATGGCAGGGTATATGCTGATAATTATCGGCATCGGCGTGTTCTTTGCTCGCAAAGCAAACAAAAATACAGAAAACTATTTCCTTGGTGGCAGAAGTTTAGGCCCTTGGGTTGCTGCTATGAGTGCTGAGGCATCCGATATGAGTGGATGGCTTCTTATGGGACTTCCCGGTGTTGCATATTGGTGTGGTCTTGCAGATGCAACTTGGACAGCAGTTGGTCTTGCTCTTGGTACATACCTTAACTGGCTCATTGTTGCAAAAAGACTTCGCAATTATTCAGCAATCAGCGGTGATGCAATCACAGTTCCTGAATTCTTCTCAAACCGTTTCCACGAAGATAAAAAAGTTATTAGAATTATCGCATCAGTATTGATTCTTGTATTCTTTACAGTATATGCAGGTAGCTGTTTTGTTACTTGTGGTAAACTTTTCAGCACATTGTTCGGCTACTCATACACATCAATGATGATTGTAGGTGCACTTTTTGTTATCATTTACACATTCCTTGGTGGTTTCCTTGCTGAAAGTGTTTCTGACTTTATGCAGAGTATCGTTATGATTGTTGCTCTTGTTTCTATTCTTGTTTTGGGTACAATCCACGCGGGTGGTATTGATGCAGTTATGGCAAATGCTCAGGCGATTTCAGGTTACTTCTCACTTACAGAAATTGCAAATCCTGTAACTAACGAAGCAGGTATGCAACTTGTAGAGAATGGTGTGCCAGTATTCGGTAATGCAGTAGATTATCCTGTACTTACAATCGCATCAATGCTTGCATGGGGTCTTGGCTACTTTGGTATGCCACAAGTTCTTCTTCGCTTTATGGCTATCCGTAAAGCAAGCGAACTTAGAAAGTCAAGAAGAATTGCAACAGTATGGGTTATTATTTCTCTTTTTGCAGCTGTTGCAATCGGTATTATCGGCCGTGCAATGCTTCCAACAGCAGAAACACTTCTTACAAAGGGTGGCGCAGAAAATGTGTTCGTTCTTATGAGCCAGACTCTTCTTCATCCTGTACTTGCTGGTGTTATTATGGCTGGTATTCTTGCTGCAACAATCAGTTCATCTGACTCATATCTTCTTATTGCATCATCAGCACTTGCAAACGATGTTTACAAAGGCGTTATTGATAAAAAAGCAAGTGATAAGAAAGTTATGTGGGTTTCTCGTATTGCACTTATAATAATTGCCCTTATCGGTATGGTGATTGCTCTTGATGAAAAGAGTGTCATTTTCAATATCGTTTCATTCGCTTGGGCAGGTTTTGGTGCTACATTCGGACCACTTATGCTCTTCTCACTTTTCTGGAAGAGAGTGAACCGTGCAGGTGCTATTGCTGGTATGCTTTCAGGTGCAGCAACAGTATTCCTTTGGAAACTTGTGCTTAACCCAACATTCGGTGGTGTATTTGCAATTTATGAACTTCTTCCAGCATTTATTGTTTCTTCAATTTTCATCGTTGTAATTTCACTTCTTACAAAAGAACCTTCAACAGAAATTATAGAAGAATTTGAAAAAGCAAAACAGGGTATTGCAGAATAATAATTTTAAAATATAAAGGACTGAAAATCATTTATGATTAACACAGAAAAAACACTTGAAAAACTTGTTGCTCTCTCAAAGGGTAGAGGTTTTGTTTACGCAGGTAGCGAAATCTATGGCGGACTTGCAAACACTTGGGACTACGGCCCACTTGGTGTTGAACTTAAAGAAAACATCAAAAAAGCTTGGAGAAGAAAGTTCATCCAAGAAAACAAATACAATGTAGGTCTTGACAGTGCAATTCTTATGAATCCACAGACTTGGGTAGCATCAGGTCACCTTGGTGGTTTCTCTGATCCACTTATGGATTGCTGCCAGTGTAAAACAAGACACCGTGCAGATAATCTTATCGAAAACTTTGACGGTACAAATGTTGCGGGTTGGTCAAACGAACAGATGAGTGAATATATCAAAGAACACTCAATTCCATGTCCTGACTGTGGCGCTCACAACTTTACTGATATTCGTCAATTTAACCTTATGTTCAAAACATTCCAAGGTGTTACAGAAGACTCAACTGCTGAAATTTATCTTCGTCCAGAAACAGCACAGGGCATCTTCGTGAACTTTGCAAATGTTCAAAGAACAACAAGAAAGAAAGTACCATTCGGTGTTGCACAGATTGGTAAATCATTCCGTAACGAAATCACTCCTGGTAAATTCATCTTCCGTGTTCGTGAATTTGAACAGATGGAACTTGAATTTTTCTGCAAACCTGGTACAGACCTTGAATGGTTTGAATATTGGAGAGCATTCTGCCGTGACTGGCTCTATTCTCTCAACATCAAGCCTGAAAATCTTCGTCTTCGTGACCATGACCCTGAAGAACTTTGCTTCTATTCAAAGGCAACAACTGACTTAGAATATCTCTTCCCATTCGGCTGGGGCGAACTCTGGGGTATTGCAGATAGAACAGACTATGACCTTACACAACACATCAATACAAGTGGTAAGAGTCTTGAATATTTTGACCCAACAACAAATGAAAAATATATTCCTTATGTCATTGAGCCATCTTTGGGTGTTGAACGTCTTTTCCTTGCTGTGCTTACTGAAGCTTATGATGAAGAAGTTGTTGATGCAGAAAAGAACGATACTCGTGTTGTTATGAGATTCCATCCAACACTTGCACCAATTAAAGCTGCAGTTCTTCCACTTTCAAAGAAACTCGGCGATAAAGCAGATGAAATCTACGAAATGCTTTCAAAACATTTCAATGTAGAATATGACGATGCAGGTTCAATTGGTAAGAGATATCGTCGTCAGGACGAAATCGGTACACCATTCTGTATTACTGTTGACTTCGAAACAGTTGGTGACGAAAATACACCTGCAGATAACTGCGTAACAGTTCGTGACAGAGATACAATGGAACAGGTTAGAATGCCAATCGACGAACTTGTTGCATACATTAACGAAAAATTGGAGTTCTGATATGAGTAAAAAACTTTTGCTTATTGTAAACCCTACCGCAGGCAAACGCAAAGCAACTGAATATTTACCACAAATAGTTTCAAAACTTGAAAAAGCAGGTTTTGAAGTTCAAACTCGCTACACCGAAATCGATAAAAACGCTACTGTTGTCACTCGTGAATATGGCAAAGGTAACGACTATATTGTCTGTGTTGGCGGTGACGGAACACTCAAAGAAACAATCTGTGGTGTTATGGAATTAGAGCTTGATTGCAAAATTGGTTATATTCCATTGGGCACAACAAATGACTTTGCTCATTCTTTGCATATTCCTACTGATGCACTCAAAGCAGTTGATGTAATTATTTATGGTGACGAAATGAAAGTTGACATCGGTGATTTCAACGGTAAAGAGCAGTTTATCTATGTTTCTTGTTTTGGTAACTTCTGCGACGTTTCTTATAAAGCAAAACAGAGCCTTAAAAACAAAATAGGCCGTGGTGCTTATTATTGGGAAACAGTTAAAGAAATTCACAAAATTAAAGGGTTTAAAGCAAAAATCGAATGTGACGATGGCGAAATTATAGAAGGCAAATTCTTCTATGGTGGCGTGTCAAACTCATATTCAGTGGCAGGTTTCCCTGTGCTTAAAAAAGCAGGGGTAAAGTTTGATGATGGCTATCACGAATTAGCACTTATCAGAATGCCAAAAAATCCTGTTGACCTTATTACTATTGTAAGAGATATGTTCATCACAAGAGATGTGCTTCACAATGAAAATCTTGTGTTAAGACATGGTAAAAATTTCAAATTCTATTTTGACGATGAAATTGATTGGACTCTTGACGGTGAAAGTGGTGGCAAACACAAGTTTGTTGAAGTTACCACAAAAGAAAATGCAGTCACAATTTTAGTTGACGACTAATATAGAAAACAAATCTGCATTTCACTATATGTGGTGCAGATTTTTTCATAGGTGATATTATGAAGATAAGCCTTAAAAATTCAATTTTTAAAAACTCACAACAAATAGGTGAAGAAGTGCTCTTTAAACTTTCTGCTGACAGACTTTTAGCGCCCGTTTATGAGGCGATGGGCAAAGAGCCCAAAGCAGAGCGATATGGCGGTTGGGAAGCAAAGGGTATTTCAGGTCACACATTAGGGCATTTTATGACTGCTCTTGCACTTTGCTATGAAACGACCGAAAAACCACAAGCAAAAGAAGTTGCAGATTATATTGTGGATGAGCTTGAAACTTTGCAACAAGAAAACGGATATGTTTGCGGATTTCCTGAAAAAGAAGGCTTTTTGGGTGTGTTTAATAATCCAGAAACATTTACAGTTGGTGGCTTTGATTTGGCAGGTTGGTGGGTTCCATATTATACTCTTCATAAAATCTTCCGTGGACTCATTGACATCTATGAAAAAACAGAAAACGAAAAAGCATTGAGTGTTGTTTCAAAACTGGGCATTTGGGTTTATAACACAACATCAACTCTCAATGAGACCCAAAGAAAACGACTTTTAAAATGTGAATATGGTGGAATGAATCAGGTGTTATCCCGTCTTTATAGAATTACGGGTGACGAAAGATTAAAAAAAGCGTCAGAATTCTTCTGTGAAGAAGAATTACTCTTGCCACTTTCACAAAAACAAGATATTTTAACGGGTAAGCACGCAAATACTCAAATTCCTAAAATCGTTGGAGCGTTAGAAATTTATAATAACGGTGGGGGAAACTATTTATATGATAGTGCTAAGTTTTTCTTTGATACAGTCAACGAAAACCGTAGTTATGCAATTGGTGGTAACAGTGTAAGTGAGCATTTTCACGACTTGCACACAGAGCCACTTGAAACAAATACTTGTGAAACCTGTAATTCTAATAATATGCTTGTTTTAGCACAAGAACTTTTTACTTTAGATAAAGATGCTAAATACTATGACTATTGCGAAAAGGTTTTATATAATCATATTCTCGCGTCTCAAGACGAAACGGGCATGAAAACTTATTTTGTAGGACTCAAAAGCGGTCATTTCAAGGTTTTCTCAACTCTTGAAGATTCATTTTGGTGTTGCTTTGGGTCAGGTCTTGAAAATCCGTTCACCTATAATCAACACATATATAATAAGTATGAAAATGAGTTATATGTGAATTTATATATTCCATCAACAGTTCAAGACGGGGATTTTTCTGCAACACTTAATAGTGAATATCCACACTGCGAAACAGCAGAATTTATTATTGAAAACGACACATACAAAACAATCTGCTTTAGAAAACCTTGTTGGTGTGATGATTTTTCAGTTGAATATGATGGCGTTATTTATAAAGAAACTGAAAAAGGATATGTTAAAATAAAAGGTGAGTTTAAAAAAGATGATATTTTTAAAGTCAACTTACCAATGAAAATAAAAGTTCACCATAAGCGCGATGATGAAAATCAAGTGTATTTCACATTCGGTGGAATTGTTTTAGCCGAAAGACTTGGCAAAGAGAATTTCCCTGAAGATGACCATGCAAAAGGTGAAAATGATTTGACCAATTATGAAGGAATTGAAGTTGCACCAATTTCTAATACTAATATATATAGTATAGATAATTTGAAATTCTCAGTTGATGGTCACATTCTTGAGCCTTTTTATGATATAATGCATGAGAGATACAGAGTTTATTTTGAAATTAAGGACTGATAATATGCTTATTAAAGGATTGCAAAAATTAACACTTTTAGATTATCCCGGCAAAATGGCTTGCACAGTTTTTACTGCAGGTTGTAATTTTCGTTGCCCATTTTGTCACAATGCATCTTTGGTAACTAATATTGACGAAGAAAGAATAAGTGAAGAAGAATTCTTTAACTTTCTTCAAAAAAGACAGGGGATAATAGATGGTGTTTGTGTTACAGGTGGTGAGCCAACACTTCAACCTGATTTGAAAGAATTTCTCAAAAAAATCAAGGATTTAGGTTATAGCGTTAAACTTGACACAAATGGTTATCGTCCCGATGTGCTTAAAGATGTTGTAAATAGCGGACTTGTTGATTATGTTGCTATGGACATTAAAAATTCACAGTCAAAATATGCTCTCACTTGTGGTTTAGAAAGTATGGATATGGCAAAAATCAATGAGAGTGTTGAATTTTTAATGAGTGGTGTGGTGGATTATGAATTCCGTACAACAATAGTTAAAGAATTGCACAATGAAGACGATATACAAGATATTGTGTCTTGGATTAAAGGTGCAAAAAAATACTTTTTACAAGGCTTTACCGATTCAGGCGACTTAATTTGTACAGGTTACAGCGGATATGACAAAACTGAGCTTCAAAAACTGTTGAATATTGCCAAAAATCATTTCGAAACCGTAGAATTGAGAGGAATTTAACACATTATCTTGTGTTTAAATTTAAAAAAAATCACAATATATTGTGTTTGTTCTATTGACAAGCACAATATTTTTTTATATAATGATACACGAACCGAAAATTTTCAAAGGGGGACGTATTTATGTATAACGTAATTAAAAGAGACGGCAAAATCGCAGAATTTGATTTAGTAAAAATCGCAGAAGCTATCAAACTTGCATTTGAAGCACAAGAAACCGAGTACAATGACAACATTATCGACTTTTTAGCACTTAAAGTTACTGCTGACTTCGCTTCAAAAATCAAGGACCACCAAATCGCTGTTGAAGACATTCAGGATAGCGTTGAATCAGTTCTTGTTCAAGCTGGTTACGGTGAAGTTGCAAAAGCATATATCCTTTATCGTCGTCAGAGAGAAAAAGTTCGTAACCTTAACGCAACAATGGTTGACTATAAGGCTATTATCGACAACTATCTTAATGTTAATGACTGGCGTGTTAAAGAAAACTCAACAGTTACATATTCAGTTGGTGGTTTGATTCTTTCAAACTCAGGTGCTGTTACTGCTAACTATTGGCTTTCAGAAATTTATGATGATGAAATCGGCAGCGCTCACAGAAACGCTGATATTCATATTCACGACCTTTCAATGCTCACAGGTTACTGTGCAGGCTGGTCACTTAAAGAGCTTATTCAAGAAGGTCTTGGCGGTGTACCAGGCAAAATCACATCAGCACCAGCTGCTCACCTTTCAACACTCTGCAACCAGATGGTTAACTTCCTTGGTATTATGCAGAACGAATGGGCAGGCGCTCAGGCATTCTCTTCATTTGATACATATCTCGCACCTTTCGTAAAGGCAGACAACCTTTCATATAAAGAAGTTAAACAGTGCATCCAGTCATTCATTTATGGTGTTAACACTCCTTCAAGATGGGGTACACAGTCACCATTCACAAACATCACTCTTGACTGGACAGTTCCAAACGACCTTGCAGAACTCAACTGTATCGTTGGTGGCAAGGAAATGGACTTCAAGTATAAAGATTGTAAAGCTGAAATGGATATGGTTAACAAGGCTTTCATCGAAGTTATGGTTGAAGGCGACGCTAACGGTCGTGGTTTCCAATACCCAATCCCAACATATTCAATCACTCGTGACTTTGACTGGTCAGAAACAGAGAATAACAAGCTTCTCTTTGAAATGACAGCAAAATATGGTACACCATATTTCTCAAACTATATCAATAGTGATATGGAACCATCAGACGTTCGTTCAATGTGCTGCCGTCTTCGTCTTGACCTTCGTGAACTTCGCAAGAAGTCAGGTGGTTTCTTTGGTAGTGGTGAATCAACAGGTTCAGTTGGTGTTGTTACAATCAACTTGCCAAGAATTGCTTATCTTGCAAAGGATGAAGCTGATTTCTATGCTCGTCTTGACAAGATGATGGATATTTCTGCTCGTTCACTTAAAGTTAAGCGTGATGTTATCACAAAACTTCTCGATGCTGGTCTTTATCCATATACAAAGAGATACCTTGGTACATTCAACAACCACTTCTCAACAATCGGTCTTGTTGGTATGAACGAAGTTGGTCTTAACGCTAAGTGGCTTCAGGCTGATATGACAACAGCAAAGACACAGCAGTTTGCAAAAGATGTTCTTAATCACATGAGAACAAGACTTTCAGACTATCAGGAACTTTATGGTGACCTTTATAACCTTGAAGCAACTCCTGCAGAATCAACTGCATTCCGTCTTGCTAAGCATGACCTTAAATATTATCCAGATATCATCACAGCAGGTTGTGAAAAGAATCAGACACCTTACTATACAAACAGCTCACATCTTCCTGTTGGCTATACTCAGGATATCTTTGAAGCTCTTGATATGCAAGATGAACTTCATACACTTTACACATCAGGTACTGTTTTCCATGCATTCCTTGGTGAAAAACTTCCTGATTGGAAATCATGTGCAGACCTTGTAAAGAAGATTGCATCAAACTACAGACTTCCTTACTATTCAATTTCTCCAATCTATTCAATCTGTAAGAACCACGGCTACATTGCAGGTGAAGCATTCACTTGTCCAGAATGTGGTGAAGAAGCAGAAGTTTATTCAAGAATTACAGGTTACTATCGTCCTGTTAAGAACTGGAACGACGGTAAAGCACAGGAATATAAAGACAGAAAAGTTTATAATATCGCTGAATCTACAGAACCACACAATGTTCAGGTTGAAGAAGCTTGCGCTTGTGAAGATGTTAAAGTAGCAGATGACGATAAGATTATCCTTTTCGCAACAAGAACTTGCCCAAACTGTAAGATGGCTGTTCAGTTCCTCAACAAAGCAGGAATTGCATTCGAAGAAATCTTTGCTGATGAAAACGCAGATATGGCTAACAAGTTTGAAATCCGTCAAGCACCAACACTTGTTGTAATCAAGGGTGGCGTTGCAGAAAAGATTGTGAACCTTTCAAACATTAAAGGTTTCATTGAAAACTACAATAAATAAGGAGTTTTCACAATGTACGATATAATCGTTGTGGGTGCAGGTCCTGCGGGACTTACAGCTGCACTCTATGCAAGACGAGCAGAAAAAACTGTGCTCGTTATAGAAAAAGCAACTTTCGGTGGTCAAATCACACATTCACCAAGAGTTGAAAATTACCCAGGATTTGCTGTGATGAGTGGTGTTGAATTTGCCGATAAACTCATTGAACAGGTTTTAGGTCAGGGTGCAGAAATCGAAATGGACTGTGTTACCGGAATTTCCGGTAGCACAGGGGAATATACAGTTACTTGTGAAGGTAATGAATTTAAGGGCAAGACAGTTATTATTGCCACAGGTTCACATCATAGACAGTTAGGGCTTCCTAAAGAAAATGATTTCACAGGTGAAGGTATTTCATATTGTGCAGTTTGCGACGGTGCATTTTATAGAAATCAAACAGTTGCAATCGTTGGTGGCGGTAATACTGCTTTGCAAGAAGCAGTAATGCTCTCTGACATCTGCACAAAAGTATATGTTGTTCAGAATCTCGATTTTCTTACAGGTGAACAGGCACTGCAGAATTCTGTGAACGAAAAAGAAAATATTGAAGTAATTCTTGGAACGACAGTTGCAGAAATTCTTGGTGAGACAGAGTTCAAGGGCTTAGCACTTGATAAAAATGGTGAAAGAACAGAGCTTTTAGTTGACGGTGTATTCGTTGCAATCGGTCAACAGCCTGAAAACGAACCTTTCAAGGACATTGTTAAGCTCAATGATTATGGTTATGTAATTTCAGGTGAAGATTGTCTTCCAGAAACTACAGAATCAGGAATTTTTGTAGCAGGGGATTGCCGCACAAAAGCAATCCGTCAGGTTACAACAGCAACTGCAGACGGCGCAGTAGCAGCCCTTGCAGCTTGCAGAGTTGTAGATTCACTTAAATAAAAAACGAAGCACTCATTATGAGTGCTTTTTTTATGCTCAAATTGACAAAAATCCCATAAAATGATATATTTATAACAGTATTTTTTTTAAAAGAGTGTGATAATCTTGGGTGAAAAATTTAAAAAAGCAATCGGTGTTGAGGGGACTTTTAAAGATACCGTTATGCCGATGATAAATTATTGCTACACCAACATTTTCTTAGGTGGCGCAGGCTATATTATCTCAATGTATTTCAGCATTTTTCTTACCCGTGTTGTTGGTCTTGATATTGAATTTGCCGGATTTATAACAATGGTTGCAGTTATCTGGGACGGTATCAATGACCCTATTATGGGGCTTATTACTGACCGTACTCGTTCAAGATATGGCAGACACAGAGCATATCTCAAGCGTGGTATTCCATTTGTGTTTGTTTCATATATCTTGCTTTGGAATTCATTTGGTCTCGACGGTGAAAAGCACCCATATTTAACAGTTGCATATTTCTTGTTTGCTTATGTGCTTTATAAAACAGCATATACAATTATTGCAGTGCCACACACTGCGATGCTTCCTGAACTTGCACCTGAATATAACAAGAGAACACAATATACATCTGTAAGTTATATTTTCAACTCTTGTGGAATGATTCCATCATATATCATTTTGCTCATTTTGCTTGCAGTTTTTGGCTTCTCAGGTGGACTCACCAAAGAGGCAAAAGCACCTTTCTTTGTTGCGGGTATAATTCTTGCAACTATGTATAGCATTGCAATTTATGGCACCTTCAAGCTTGTTCGAGAGCCAAGCTCATTAGATATGAAAAATGAGCCACTTGATGTTAAATATGTTATCAAAGAATATGTTGATGTTTTCAGAAGCCGTTCATTCAGACAATATTTCTGCATCAGTTTCTTCTGGGAGGCAGCAAGAGGCTTCTATTCAACATCGTATATCTATTATGTAACCTTCCTGGCAAATATGTACAGGTTCTATCCGTTATTCAACACATTTGCAGGCATCTTCGAGTCTGCGGCATTCCCACTTAACTATGCGCTTACAATGAAACATGGCAAGAAAAAGTGCGGCACAATTGTTACGCCATTTATGATTTTGGGTCTTGCAATTGCTCTTGTGGTTACAGCAAGTCAACCGGGCACATCAAAGGCAACCTTTATGCTTGTGCTTATGCTTGCAGGCACAATTCTTTATCCATTCGGAATGAGTGGTATAGGCTTTGTTTGTAACAATGTTTTCCCTGACCTTACAGATGTTGACGAAATGATTACAGGTCGTCGAAGAGAAGGCGTTGTGGCAACATGTAACACAATGGTTAAACAGGTTACAGGTGGTATCAATACCTTTATCGTTACTCTTATTCTCGGCGGATTCGGTCTTGATGTAAAGGCTGAAACAACAGAATTCGTTCAGCAAACAGATTCTGCAATTTTTGGAATTCGTCTTTGTGTTGCAATTATACCAATGATACTTGCATTTATTTCATATCTTCTTTTGAGAAACTTCCAGATGACAAAAGAAGACCACACAATGATTCGTGCTGCAATTGCTACAAAACATAAATATGGCAGTGTGACTTTAACTGATGAAGAAAAAGACCGTTGCTATGTGCTCACAGGTCACAAGTTAGAAAACACTTGGTTAGGTAAAGACAACGACGAAAGTCAGGGTCATACGCTCGAAAAAGACGAAAACGGCAATTATATCATTCTTGTTGAAAAAGAAGCAGAGAAAAAGGCATTAATGGCAAATGCAGAATAAAACTGCAACAAGCAAATTTTGAAGGAGAATATTTATGAATAATATTGACATTAATCAGACACAACCGACAGTTAAAAGAAGTAAACTTTTTGATATTTTCTTTTATGTGGTGCAATGGACTTGGGGACTTTCAGTAAACCTTGTTGGTGGTATTGCTTATTTTATTTGTGCAAAGATTTTGAAATATCCTCACCAGAAATTCGGATATTCTAATATCGTCTATATGCCTTGGAATCAGGGCGGACTTTCAATGGGCACATTCATTTTTATCCGTGATGAAAAAGAGAAAAAAGAATGGCTTTATAACTGCAGAATTCATGAATATGGCCACACTTGGCAATGCTTGTTGTTAGGACCACTTTATTATCCAGTAATTGCAATTCCATCAGTAATCTGGTGTCATTGCTTTGTAAAGTACAGAGAGAAGAACAATATTTCATATTATAAACTCTATTGCGAGAGTTGGGCAAACGCTTGGGGCGAGAAATTTGCACAAATGAAAAGAGTTGAAAAAAACTAAAAAAAGGGACTTCTTACGAAGTCCCTTTCTCTTTTATATAATTATAATTTTGAATATCCGTGGCAGTTAATGAGTGCGTCGATTTTTTTGCCTTCTTTACAAAGTGGGCATTCGTGAGAATGAACGCTGAAATAATCTGGCAAGTCGTTAGGGTTGAATACTGAATTCACTTCATAGCCTGCACAATCTTGTGATGTTGCGAAGATTGATGCAACACCAACCACGTCACCGCCATAATATTTAATTGCTTCAATAGCAGCCTTTGCAGTATTGCCAGATGCTACAGAAACCGCTGTGATAAGCACATGCTTGTCTTTAATCATTGGCACAATGTTATCTCTGAAAATAATCTGTGAGCCATTAACAATTTCAGGTGTAACAATATAAATTGTCTGGTGAGCATTAATATTCACATAGTCACTTTTTGTAAGCTCTTCTGCAATGCAAGTTGCAATAACTTCTGTGCCATCAAGGCAAAGAATTGTGTCAATAATCTGATTACTGTATTTGTGATTTTTGCAAATTTCTTGAGCAACTGCTTTAGCCTCTGAAAGTCGGGACTTTTGTGCAGCAACATCTATGTAATAGTTACTGTGCGCACTGCTTGTTGCGAAATGACCTTTTGCAACGCGAAGATACAAATTCTTCTGATGAGTTTTGATTTTTGAAATGCTTGTTGTTGGCATAAAAGTTCCCCCTTGGATATTTTAATATTCACATTGTACAACAAAGAACTGTCGATTACAAGAAAAAATAGTAAACTTGTAGCAAAAATTATAAATTTTGTACGATAAGACAAAATTTCAAAAAACTTTTTATGCAGTTTTATAAGGACACAGGTACACTCAAAGTGTTTTCATTGACTTTTTACAAAACTAGTGCTATATTAAAATCAAGGTCAGATTAAATTTATAGGGGACTTAGTTCCAATCAGAGAACCATCCCCTGATTGTGTATATAGGAGTAGGCGGTGAATTTAGCATAGGCATAGATATTGAATATATGCTTGAATATGGAAAAGGAGTAATGAACGAATATTATGAAGATAAAAGAAATATTAAATTGTTTGAAAAATAACAAGAATTATTTATTTTATATAACGCTTACATTTATTATAATTGGAGCTGTAATTTCAAAACAAGCTATTCAAGAGAATGTCTTTCTTAGGGCTATTTTTACTTTGGGATATTGTTTGCCAGTCTGTTTTTATTTATATATTAGTTGGAGAGAAAAAAACAAAACAGATAAAAAGAAAACAACTTATGGTTTTTTTTGTATCTTTTCATTTATAATTGTAATAGGTAATGTTATTGTCGATTTGTTTATGACATTGAATGGCCTTTGGTGAAACTGACCAATCAGGGGACAATCAGGGGCGCTTCTCTATGTTCGACAAATTCAACATTTAAAACTTAACACCACACAAAATAGCCGATGGGTGTAAAAATCCATCGGCTGTCTTTATGCATTTTTATGTTGTCGTCCTGTGTGGTCAAGGTAAAAATTGTCCTTATATATTAAATCATTGACTGATACAAACGAATAACCCTGCTTTGACAATTCGGTGAGAATTACATCAAGAGCAGGGGCGGTGTTTTCGACTCCATTATGAAAAAGCACAATCGACCCGTTTGTTACACGACTTAAAACTCTGTTAACAATCTCATCAACTGATAACTTTTGGTAGTCAAGAGAGTCACAATCCCATTGAATTGTAAACATTCCAAGTGATTTTGCAACATCCATACTTTGATTTGTATAGTCGCCTGACGGAGCTCTTAAAAGTGTGACTTTTTCACCGATAATCCCTTCAAGTTTCTCGTTACAGTTTTCGATTTCTTCTTTGATTTCTTTTCGTGAGCATTTTGAAAATGCCTTATGGGTGTCAGAATGGTTTGCAATAGTATGCCCTGCATCATAAAAGGCTTTTACACTTTCAGGGAAACTCTTTGCCCAGTCACCCACAACAAAAAATGTTGCTTTTGCCTTATGTTTTGCAAGTGTTTCAATTAGCTCATTTGTGTCTTGATTAGTCCACGCTGCATCAAAAGTGATTGCAATTTTCTTTTCGTCAGTTGCAACTGCATAAATCGGTAATTGCTTTGTGGGCGATGAAGCGGAAACGATATGTCCTGTAAACAAAATCAAACCACCAATCAAAACAATTATACCAAAAAGAATAAGTAATAATGTCTGTCGTTTAAAAACAAAAAATCTCATAAAAAATACCCCTTTCAATTATATGAAAGGGGTTTAAGGTTATATGTAAGTGATTTTATTCTGCTTTTGGTGCACGAAGCTCTGCAATTTCATTTTCAATGAATTCTTCCATTGATGGTTGCTCTTGCATCTGCTTTTTAAGGCTCTTGCCAACAAGCACATTGAGAGTAACATTTACAATGAAAAGAGCACATCCAACAATGAAACCAAAACCAAGACTGCAATCTGTAACGATTCCACCGCCAAGAGTTTCACAAGCGGTTGTAAACTGTGCAAAGAATACTGCTGCAACAGCCCAAGAAAGTGTGCTTATCACATTAAGAATAATGTTGAACATGTATTTAAGTTTAATGCCCGCAATAAGTAAAACAAAGAAATTGAGAACGCCACAAACAACTGCCAAGAGAAGAAGTACACAAGCAACAACAACCATAAGTGCTGCCTGACCAAGAACTTCGCCACCTGCAAGTTTCAAAACGCTGCCAATGTCTGTTTTGAGAAGATAATCAAGAATGAATGTCAAGAAAGACACGGTTTTTGTATCTGTATAAAAAGGCATTGTAATTGTGAATTTGTAAAGGGGAAGAACAAGTGCAATAAGTGGAGCAAATGTCATGATAAGACGAATGATGCGAAGTTTTGAACCCGCTACTGCGCTTTTGAAGTTTGCTGTTTTATAGTGCAATTTTGCAAATGCGTGTTCAGCAAAGTCAGAGTCTTGCTGGAGTCTTTCTTCCCATTGAAAGTTTGGAATATTTGCGCCACATTTTGGACATTCTGCTTTAACATTCCAAAGGTTTAAACTATGCCCACAGTTAGGACATTTTGATGCCATAAAATCACTCTTTTCGTAAGGTCAAAATAATACCATATTATTCTACTACATTTATTTCTTTTTTGCAAGTCTAATAACATTCCAAGAAAGAGGTTTAAGTTTTATTGAAAGCTCTTTGCCGTCAAATGCAGGTTTTTCTGCTTTGAATGGCTTAACAGGAGTGTGGATTGCACTGTTTTCTTCTTTAATGCCATATCCGCTCATTTCAATACAATCAACAACCTGGAAGTTATCAAAATCAAGAAGAGAAACATCAAAGAGAATGTCTTCTTCCATATTTCTGTTAACTGCAAAGATTGTAAGACTTTCTTTGTCTTCGCTCATGGTTGCGATTGACTCAATATCAGGAACATCTGTAAACTCTTTTGTGTCATGTTTAGGTGAAACAACTCTTGAATCAAGAGTGTAGCCACGACCATAATTTGAAAGATGCATAAATGGGTAGAAGATTGTCTGTTCCCAACAAGCGCCACCGTTTTCAGTCATAATTGGTGCAATAACATTTACAAGCTGTGCAAGGCAACCGATTTTAACTCTATCTGCGTGCTTTAAGAGAGTCATAAGCATAAGTGCAACTAAAAGAGCATCTTCAAAGTTGTAGATATCTTCAAGCTGATGTGGTGCAGTGCTCCATTTTTCAACAGGTGCACCATTTGAATGATACCACACATTCCACTCATCAAATGAAAGGTTAACTGTATGTTTTGAGCGTTTTTTTGCTTTGATATAGTCACAAATGCAAATTACTGAACGGATAAACTCATCCATTTTCAAGTTCTTTGCAAGGAATGATGGTGTATCATTTTCGTGATTGCCGAAATAGATGTGAAGTGAAAGATAGTCAACTTTATCATAAGCTAAGTCAAGAGTAGTTGCTTCCCACTCGCCAAAAGTTGCCATATCGCGTGATGCGCTACCACAAAGCACAGTTTCAATTGAGGGGTCAGTCCATTTCATAACCTTTGATGCTTCTGCTGCTGTTCGACCATATTCAACTGCAGTTTTGTGACCAATTTGCCAGTCACCATCCATTTCGTTACCGAGACACCAAAGTTTAATGTTATGAGGGTCTTCATATCCATGTGAACGACGAAGGTCACTCCAATAACTGCCACTCTTATGGTTGCAGTATTCAACAAGATTTCTTGCTTCTTCAGGACCACGAAGTCCAAGGTTTACAGCCATCATTGGTTGAGAATTCGCTTTTTTACACCATTTAGCAAATTCATTTGTACCAAAAAGGTTTGGCTCTGTCACGCCCCAAGCAAGTTCAAGTTTGCGAGGTCTCAATTCAACAGGACCAACGCCATCTTCCCAGTTATAGCCTGAAACAAAGTTGCCACCTGGATAACGAACAATCGGAACATTAAGTTTTTTAACCTTTTCAATAACATCTTGACGGAAACCGTCTTCGTCAGCAGTTGGATGGTCAGGTTCATAAATACCGCCATAAACAGCTCTGCCCAAATGCTCAATGAATGAGCCATAAATTCTTTCGTCAATTTTTGCACCTGTAAATTCAGATACAAGTGACATCTTTGCCTTTTTCATATATAGTACCCCCAACGGTATTATTTCTTTTCTGTTGATGTTTCCACTTCTTCAACTTGTTTTTCAGAAAGGAAATTTTGCATAAGCTTAATATTTTTATCAAAATCCATTACAAGACAAGAACCAATACCAGAAATGCTCTTGCTTGACCAAGTGTTGTCAGCAGGAATTGACTGTTGCACAATTGGATATGAATATGCTTGTTTCAAAAGAGCTTTAACACCAATGCTCATTATTTCTTTTGAACTGAGATTTGTTTTTACCAATGGAATAATTGTTTCTGCTAATTCAATTATTGCGGGAATGTCTTGTTGTAATGTTTTTTCGATAATAGCGGTAATAACTTTTCTCTGTCTTTGTGTTCGCATAAAGTCAGAGTCAAGTTTACGAATTCTAGAATACCAAAGAGCTTGTTCGCCGTTGAGAAGAATATCTTCGCCCGCTTCAATTCGAACAGGAACATTAACGCTACCAGAATGATATGTATAGTAACTTTCTTTTTCGGTTACATCAACATTTATGCCACCCAGTTCGTCAACGATAGTTGTGAAAATTTCAAAATCCACAACTACATAATATGGAATACTCACTTTAAAATTCATTTCAAGAGTATCAACAAGTGTCTGTATTCCGCCACGAAGATAAGCGGCATTGAGCTTTTCTTTTCTGTCGCGACCAGCAATTGAAACATAAGAGTCACGAAGGAAGGATGTGAGTTTGATTTCGCCATTTTTATTATCCAATGTAACGAGCATCATTGTGTCTGAGCGAGATTCAGTTTCGCCTTCTCTGGCATCAACACCAACTAAAAGAATGTTAATTTGCTCGTCATCACTATAAAGAAGTGACTCTGAAATATATTCATTATCAACAATTTTTTCTGTGTTATCAAAAGAAGAAAGAAGTTTGTCAACGGTGTTATAGCCATAAAAACCAACACAAGAAACTAAAACAAGAATAATGCATAAAAATACAAGAAAAGTATTTCTTACAGGATGACTTTCTTTGCTCTTTTTCTTTTGTTCACGACGAGATTCAGGCGCCATTCGGCTGTAAACATCACTTATGTCTTCATATTGAATTTCTTGACGACGGCGATTTTGAACGGCACTATTATATTTTACTGTGAAATCATCACTGACATAGTCTTCTTCATAAATTTCGTCTTGTTCAGATGAAAAAGATGAAATGTCTTCAAAGTCAGAAGAACTATAAATATCTTCGTATTCGTCAGTGTTGCTGGAATTACTGAAAATATCTTCAAATTCGTCATTTTTAAAACGATTATCAGCCAAAATTTGCACTTCCTTAAATTATTATTTTATCCCCTTTATTTTACAACAATCAATAAAAAATCACAATATATTTTCTTAAAATAATAGGGAATAAAAGATGGAAAAATATATTTTTTTCACTTATCTCTTGCAAGATAAATATAATTTATGTATAATTATAACCAGTTACAGTCGGTTGGCATAAATTTGTCAACAATTATTCGGGAGAAGATACATATGTTAGGTAAATATGTAAGGGTGAGAGTGACTCATCCAATGAACTCCTTTGACAGTGAAAGAAATATAACCTTTAAATTGAATTATGGTACTGTTGAGAGTGGTCTTGACCCTCGCTCTCCTGTCAAGGGCGCATTTGTTATGGGCGTCAATCACAAAGTTCGAATTTTTGAAGGTCGAGTGATTGCAACAATTAAAAACGATAAAGGAATTGTGCTTGTTGTAGCACCAAAAAGCAAAAGATACATTATTCACGAAATTGAAGATGCCATTGAATTTGCTTACGGCACACAAAGACGAGAAATATCTTGTCTTTATGAATGTTCTTGTGGCGCAATCGTTTATAGAATTATTAACGGTCAGGTTCGTTTCTTGCTTATTAAAAACAGACGAAGTGCAAACTGGGGTTTCCCCAAAGGGCACATGGAACGTGGCGAAAACGAACACGAAACAGCTTATCGCGAAGTGCTTGAAGAAGCGGGAATCAGAATTCGCTTTATGCCTGATTTCAGATATAAATCAGAGTATTCAATTCAAGGCAGAATTGAGAAAAAAGTCATTATATTCCTTGCAACAACTGACGATACAAATACAATTATTCAGCGTGAAGAAATTGAAGAGTATTTGTGGTTGGGCTTTGAAAAAGCAATGAATTCACTTAAATTTCCAAATGATAAATTCCTTTTGAGAAAAGCAAATGAATATCTCGAAAAGATGGAGGTTGCAAATGGTTGAACAAATAGTGGAAGCAATTATGACTTTCTTGCAAGATAAAGTTCCTGAAGAATTGATTGCATTTGTTATTTCCCTTTGTCCTGTGCTTGAATGCCGTGGTGGTATGATAGCAGCAAGACTTATGGAAATTCCATTTATCAAAGCATTTTTGATTTGTTATATAGGAAATATGCTTCCTATTCCATTCATTATTCTTTTCATCAGAAAGATTTTTGATTTCTTGAGAAAATTCAAATTCTTTGCAAAAATAGTTGAAAAGCTTGAGGCAAAGGGTGAAAAAAACAAAGAAAAGGTTATGAAATATGAAGCGTGGGGATTGCTTTTGTTCGTTGCAATTCCACTTCCTGGCACAGGTGGTTGGACAGGCGCATTGATGGCGGCACTTCTTGACATTCGTTTTAAACGAGCACTTCCAATTATCGCACTTGGTGTTCTTATTGCAGGGTTTATTATGTCAGGTCTTACTTACGGGCTTTTCCAGATGTAAAAAACAAGGACTAAACCATTTGGTTTAGTCCTTTTAATATTTATTTAATCAGTTCTCCGTTTTTAATATAAACACGGGGGACTCTTTTATTAAGTAAACAACAGAATTCATAGTTGAAACGATATTCTGAATCTGACAAATCTTCAACTGTAATCACTTCGTTGCCATCAACACCCATAAGCGTTACTTCATCGCCAACTTTAATGTCGGGCACATTCGAAGCATCAATCATAAATTGGTCCATACAGATTTTGCCGATTATTTTGCAACGAATACCGTTAACGATTACTTCGCCCTTATTTGAAAGATATCGTGGGTAACCGTCAGCATAGCCAACGGGGACGGTTGCCACTTTCATATTTTTGTCTGCAACAAATGTTGAACCATAGCTTACGGTAAAGCCTTTGCTAACATCTTTTATAAATGAGATGCTACTCTTTAATTCCATTGCGGGATAAAGTACAAAATCGCGGCTCATTTCTTCTGATGGATAAAGACCATACATCATAATGCCACAACGGACACTATCGCCAACGAAGCCCTCTAATTCCATAACAGCGGCACTGTTATACATGTGTCGTTTGAATTTGTAACCATCTGCTATGAGTTTATCAGTAAGGTTAAGATATTTTTCTCTCTGCTTTTCAGCGGATGTTTTATCAGAGTGGTCAGCACAAGCAAAGTGAGTGAAAATACCAGCAACAGAAAGTCCATCAAGGGCAAAAATTTTCTTTATGTCTTCATAACTTTGCTCATTTGCTTGAAAACCGATTCGTCCCATACCTGTATCAATTTTAATGTGAACAGTTGCTATTTTACCCATTTTTTTTGCAGTTTCTGCGAAAAACTTTGCAGTATCATAATCAGAAACGGTGCAATCAATATTGTGTTGGACAGCTACTTTGAATTCTTCTCTAAAAGTTTCACCAAGAATGAGAATTGGCGCAGTCACGCCATC
Organism: Candidatus Fimenecus sp.; assembly: GCA_045632525.1. Taxonomy (GTDB): domain Bacteria; phylum Bacillota; class Clostridia; order Oscillospirales; family Acutalibacteraceae; genus Fimenecus. Next base: position 15,679 of record JAZQWV010000030.1, on the reverse strand, counting down.
ATTTCTAAGGTCAAGCGCTTCTTGCATTGTGGCAACACCAAAACGATTTACACCCAATTCACAAAGAAATTCAGTAACTTTTGTTGCTCCGTGACCATAAGCATCTGCTTTAACAATACCTGTAATATCGGTATCCTCTGGCAAATGCGCTCTGATAGCGTCTATATTCTTTTTTATGTTGTCGAGATTTACTTTTGCATAAACTCTTTTAAGTAACATTTAAGCACTCTTCTTCCATGTGGATGGTAAAAACAGAATAATCATCGGGAATATTTCAAGACGACCGATAAGCATATCTGCTGTAAAAATAATCTTTGAGAAATTAGAAAAATCTGCAAAGTGACTAATCATTCCGTCACTTGAAAGTGCAGGACCAATATTGTTTATACAACTTATAACTGATGTGGTAGAAGCCATTAAATCAACTTTATCAAAGGAAACTAAGAAAGTTGATAAAGCAATTAAAATCATATAAACAGTAAAATAAATACTTGTTGTTGAGATGATTTCTTTGTCAATAATTGCACCGTCAAGTTTAATGCATTTGACACTTCGTGGGTTGATAGCTCGACGAAGTTCGCGGACAACAGTTTTAACAAGAATCATAATTCTGCCGACTTTAAGTCCACCACCCGTTGAACCAGTACAAGCACCACTGAACATAAGCATAACAATAATGAATTTTGAAAGAGTTGGCCAAGCGCCCAAATCTACAGTTCCAAAGCCAGTTGTGGTAATAATAGATGCAACCTGGAAGCCTGATTGGCGAAGTGCTTCACCAAAAGAGCCCACAAGTGGCAAAATGTTTATTGCGATAATTCCCGTTGAAACCACAACGATGCCAATATAAGTCCAAAGTTCTTCACTCTTGATTGCTCGTTTAAATTGCTTCATTATCATAAGATAATAAAGGTTAAAGTTTACACCGAAAAGAAGCATAAACAGAGCAACAACAATTTCGATGGATAAACTATTATATGCAGCAATACTTGCATTTTTTACTGAAAATCCACCTGTACCTGCTGTTGCGAAAGCAGTAGTAACGCTATCAAAAAGTGGCATTTTACAACAAAGCAAAGCAATAATTTCACCAACTGTAAGAACGCCATACATAATATAAAGAATTCTTGCAGTTACAGTTGTTTTAGAAACCAATTTGCCAACGCTAGGACCTGGCACTTCGGCTCTCATTATGTGCATTGATTGCATATCTTTTTGTGGTAGGAATGCAAGAACAAACACGATAATTCCCATACCACCTAACCAATGAGTGAAAGCACGCCAGAAAAGCAGGCTTTTTGACATTGCTTCAATATCCACAAGAATTGTAGCACCGGTTGTTGTAAAGCCTGAAACTGTTTCGAACATAGCATCAATAACAGATGGAATTTCACCTGATATTGTAAATGGTAATGCACCAAAGAAAGACAAAAGTATCCAAGAAAGTGATACAATCAAAAATCCTTCACGAGCATAAATTGTTCTGGTTTTGGGCTTTGGCAAAGTCATAATAGTGCCTGTTACCAAAAGTAATGAAATAACAATACCATAAACATATAAAAGATTTTCTTTGTAATAGACTGAAACAAACAATGGTAAAAGCATGAACAAGGCTTCTGCTTGTAAAAGTTTACCAATTGTTTTTACTACCATTTTTAAATTCATAAAATTACCTTATTCAAAAATTTCGTTAATACTTCTTAACTGTTGACTCTTCGAAACAACAATAACGCTGTCACCAAGTTCAATTGCATCATTACCACTTGGGAACATAACCTGATGGTTACGAACAATTGCGGCAATAAGTGTATCTTTGTTAATGTCAAGGTCTTTAAGTGGAACATCAATGCCCTTAAAGTCGTCATTGATTATAAACTCAAGAGCTTCAACTTGACCACCAACTAATTTATAAAGAGTCTGAACACTTGATTCACCCGAATTTTCAAGAGCACGGACATAACCGATAATTCTGTTGGCTGCAATAGCTTTTGATGAGAAAGCACTGTCAACGCCAATACTTTCAAGCACATCGTAGGATACATGGTTTACTTTTGCGACGGCTTTTCGAATTCCAAGAGCAGAAGCATACATAGCTGAAATAATGTTTTCTTCATCTATTCTTGTAAGTGCAATAAAAGCATCTTGATTTCTGAGCCCTTGCTCCATAAGAATTCCCTTATCAGTACCATCACCATTGATAATATCAACATTTGGAAGATTTTCGCAAAGATGCTCACAACGGTCAGGGTCGATTTCAAGAATCTTAACATTATATCCACCGGTTTCTGATAACTGACGAGCAAGATAATAACCCATCTTGCCACCGCCGATAATCATAATGTTCTTGGTGCTGTGTTTATAAATTCCAAGGTTTTTCATGAATTTCACAAGCACACCACGAGGAGCGGTAATGTGAATTTTATCACCTTTTTGAAGAACAAAATCACCGCGGGGGATAATAACTTCGTTTTTGCGTTGAACTGCACAAATCAAAACTCTGTATTTGAATGTGTTAAAGATGTCCATAAGTTTCATGTTGCAAAGCGGATTGCCTTCTTCAAGCTTTAACTCCGCAAGGTCAACTTTTCCACGATAGAAAGATTCAATATTAATAGCATTAGGGAATCTCAACACTTTTGCAATTTCAGTAGCGGCATCAAGTTCAGGGTTGATTACCATACTGAGACCTAATTCGTCTTTAAAGAATGGTAACTGTTTTAAATATTCAGGGTTGCGCACACGAGCAATTGTATGCTCTGCGCCGATTTTCTTTGCAACAAGACAAGAGAGAATATTAAGCTCGTCAGAAGATGTTGCAGCAATGAAAACATCTGCATCCCCGACGCCTGCTTCAACCTGAATGTCATAACTTGCACCATTGCCACAAATACCCATAACATCAAAGTTATTTACCATTTGTTCAACGACTTTCTGGTTGCGGTCAATAACAACTACATTGTGATTTTCAAGTGAGAGATATTCAACAAGTGTTGCACCGACTTTGCCGTCACCAACAATTACTATGTTCATAAATTTAGTCTCCGTTAAATGATTATAATTTCACTAAATATCATAATACCACAAGATTATTGATTTTACAATATTTTTTATAATTGACCTATTAAGAAATATGTGTTAAATTTAAATAAAAGAAAAGGGGATGTGCTTATGAATAAAAAAGTGAAAATTTCTTTAATAGGGTTAGGTAGTGTTGCAGTTGCGGCAGCAGTTGCAGTTGGTGGCTTTTTCGCAGTTTACCCAATGACTCCTGATGTTGAAATTAAATCTGCACAAGATAGAGTTCAAAATAACAGCGAACTTTTAATTGCAAGCTATAATACAGCAGCACCTTGGGGCAACTTAATAAAGGGTACATATACAACTCGTCGTGCTCATCTTTTTGCACAACAGATGAATAACACTTTGCCAGACTCATTCGGTGTTCAGGAAATTAATTCATTCTGGGTTGAGCATTTCAAAAAACTTTTGCCACAATATGATTTTTATGGCGTAAAGCGTGGCGGTGATTCAAAAGAAAAAACATCTGAAATGAGTGGCGTTTTCTATCTTAAAGAAAAATATAATCTTTTAGATAACGGCACTTTTTGGATTTCAAATACACCAGATACAGAATCAAAATTTGATGGTGCAGCTTGTTACAGAATTTGTTCTTATGCCGTGCTTGAAAATAAGGCAACGGGCTTTAAATACATTCACATGAACACTCACCTTGACCATGTGAGTACAGAAGCACAAAATCTTGGGGGTAATCTCATTCTCAACAAGTCACAAGAGTTAAAAAAGAGCTATCCTTATTCCAAAATAGTAATAACAGGTGACTTTAACCAAAGTGTTGATGGTGAAGCAGTTAAAATTCTCAACGCAAATGGTTTTATAAGTGCCAACACAGTTGTTGAAAATGGTGACAAAATAGCAACATATCATGGTTGGACAGGCGAAAAGCAAGATGCACCAATTGACTTTATTTTTGCCGATGACACAATGAAAATCAAGTCATATAATGTGCAAAACGAAAAGGTTGGCAACTCTTTCGCATCTGACCATTATATGATTACCGCAGAAATTGAAATTTAAGCAATAAAGAATAATTTTCGCATGAAAATACAAACTATAAAACGAGGTGTTTTTATGGTTTATGTGTGCGAAGTTTGTGGTTGGATGTACGATGAGAACGATGGCAATCCAAAAATGGATATAACTCCCGGAACAAAATTTGATGATTTGCCTGATTATTTCTTCTGTCCTGAGTGTGGACAGAAGAAAGATATGTTTGTTCCAGAGAAATAAAACAAAATCGGTAAGATTATTGTCTTGCCGATTTTTTATTTTATTTGATATATTTTAATTGTTTTTCTTGTTTTGTTATGATATAATGACTATGTATATATTCTATAATAAAATAGGGGTGTTATTTTATGAATAAAGCTTGGTATAAAGAAATGGTAGTTTACCAGATTTGGCCACGAAGCTTTAAAGACTCAAACGGTGACGGTATTGGTGACCTTGAAGGAATTTATTCAAAACTTGATTACATCAAGTCAATCGGAATTGATGCTATTTGGTTCTCACCACTTTTTAAATCACCAAATGCTGACTATGGTTATGATATTGCTGATTATATGGATATTAACCCTGAATATGGCGATATGGAAACATTCAAAAAAGTGCTTGCAGGTTGTCATGAACGCGGAATGAAAGTGTTTATGGACCTTGTTGTTAACCACACTTCAACTGAACATCACTGGTTCAAAGAGGCTTGCAAGAGCGTTGATAATCCTTATCACGATTACTATATTTGGAGAAAAGGTAAGGGTAAAGATGGTAAGAGACCACCAAACAACTGGCTTTCAACATTTGAAGGTGGCGCTTGGGAATATGTAGAATCAGTTGACGAGTTCTACCTTCATGTATTCACAAAAGGTCAGCCTGACCTTAATATGGATAACCCAAAAGTCCGTCAGGAAGTTAAAGATATTATGAAGTTCTGGCTTGATATGGGCGTTGACGGTTTCCGTGAAGATGTTATTACATACATTTCAAAGAAAGAGGGACTTCCAAACGGTGTTCCAATTCCTGTTGCTTGTGGTATGGAACATTATAACTGTGGCCCACATCTTTATGAGTATCTTAAAGAATTCCACGATGATGTTCTTTCAAAATATGATTGTTTCACAGTTGGTGAAGGTCCACTTATCACACCTGAAAAAGTTCTTCGTTTCGTTAAAGAAGATGAAACACAGGTTCTTAAAACAATGTTCAGCTTTGACCATCTTGAAGCAGACTGTTTTATGACAGACTGGATTAAAACTCCATTCAGTCTTAAAAAGATGAAGAAGTGTTACCAAAAATGGTATGACGCAATGAACGGCAAGGGTTGGCATACACTCTATCTTGAAAACCACGACCACCCAAGAATTGTTGACCGTTACGGCTCACTTAAATACAGAGTTGAAAGTGCAAAAATGCTTGCAACAATGTGTTATTTACAAAAGGGTACTCCTTTCATTTATCAAGGTCAGGAAATCGGTATGACAAATATCGAGCTTCATTCAATTGATGAATTCAAAGATATGATTACCTTTAATAACCAGAAAATGTTTAACAAACTTGGCATCAAGGGCGATAAGTTCGTTAAGATGGCAAATGCAGGTTCTCGTGAAAACTCAAGAACTCCTGTTCAATGGGACGACTCAGAATTCGCAGGTTTCTCAACAGTTGAACCTTGGTTCAATCTCAACCCTAACTACACAGAAATCAACGTGGCACAGGCTGAGGCTGACGAAAACTCAATCCTTAACTATTACCGTAAACTTCTCAAGTTCAGAAAAGAACATGAAGTTGCAATTTATGGTGACTTTAAGCAGTATTATGAAAACAGCAATGACCTTTTTGTTTATGAGAGAACTCTTGACGGTGAAAAAGTTCTTGTTGTTTGCTCATTCACAGAAAAGAGCGTTCATTTCAAAGCTCCTGAAGGAATCAACCTTGCAGATGGTGAACTTGTTCTCAACAACTATAAAATCAACCCTGTAAACCGCAACTCATTTGTAACAAGACCTTATGAATGCCGTGTTTACTATTTTAAATAAGAGGTAAAAAACAATGAATAAAAATAATGCAAAACTTTCTCCACGCCTTTGGATAGGTATGCTTATGTGTTCATTCATAGGCGGTCTTGCATGGAATGTGGAAAATATGTATTTCAACACATTCTTATGGAACGAAGTTTATGAAGGCTCTGTAGGCGTTACATCATTGACATACACTGATGCTGTTAATATTATGGTTACCTTCTCTGCTATTGTTGCGGTTGTAACAACCTTTATTATGGGTACTCTCAGTGAAAAGATGAAAAACCGTAAAGCATTTATCTCATTCGGTTATATTGCTTGGGGTATTATTACAGCCCTTTTCGGATTTATCACAAAAGACAATGTTGCAAACATTTTCGGACTTTCTGACGGCGTTAAAATCGTTATTACAACAGCTTGGGTAGTTGTTGTAATGGATATGATTATGACATTTATGGGTTCAACAAGTAACGACTCTGCTTTCCAGGCTTGGGTTACTGACGTTACAACTCCAGAAACAACACAAAAAGTTGAAACAGCATTCACATTTGTGGGCTTTATTGCAATGGCTGTGATTATGGTTGTCGGCTCAATGGCACAGGGTGGCGCAATTCCTTATAGTGCATTCTTTATCGGCCTTGGTATTGTTGTTACAATAGCTGGTATTGTTGCTCTTTTTGTTGTTGATAATCCAAAGAAGCTTGAAGATGCAAAGAAAGATGCAAACACTCCAAAAACAAGCTACTGGGCAGACCTTTTCTATGGCTTCAGACCTGATGTTATTAAAGAAAACAGCAAGCTTTATTTAATTCTTGTGGCAACTGGTATCTTTAACTGTGCATTCCAGGTGTTCTTCCCATATCTCTTAACTTATTTTGGTGAAGTTGTTATTAAGGCAAATGAAGAGTTGTTTGCTGCAATGCCAATCAGCCTTATTGTTGTAGGCGTGGCTGCAGTTGTTACACTTGTTGCAGGAATTGTTGGCTTGTTAAAGATTTATAACAAGAGCAAGGCAGCAGCATTTATTCCAAGTGTAATTTCTCTTATTATTGGTCTTTTACTTATGTTCTTTGCAAAAACAAATCTTTACCTTATGCTTATCGGCGCAGCATTTACACTTGTTGGTTACATTGTAATTATGATTCAGTTTGGTGCAAATGTGCGTGATAGCATTCCACAGGACAAGGTTGGACTTTTCCAAGGCGTAAGAATGATTTTCTTTGTGCTTATTCCAATGGTAGTTGGTCCAACACTTGGTAATATTGCAACAAAGAATTCAACAGTTACAATTACTGACGTATCAGGTGCAGAATCAATGCTTCCAACAGAGATGATGTTCCTTTATGCAGCAATCGTTGCAGTGTTTATCTTTATTCCATTGCTTGCATATCTCAAGAAGGATAAAGAAAAAGCATAAATTTTGATTCAAAGACAGAGAATTTAGTGTAGAGAGGTAAAAACATGAGCAACAATAACGGACAACTTAATAAACGTGTCTGGATAGGGCTTCTTCTCTTTATGTTTATGGGCTCAATGATAGCCAGTATGGAAGGTACCTATGTGAATGTTTTCTTAGATGGTGCTGTTTTTGAACAGGGCTCAATGGGTTCTAAAATTACATTGACAGACGCAGTTAACCTTAAAACATCTCTGTCTGCAATAATAGCGGGTGTAACAGCCTTTATTATGGGTACGCTCAGTGAAAAGCTCAAAAACAGAAAAGTTTTTATATCTTTGGGCTATATAGTATGGGGCGCAATAGCAGTTGTTATGGGACTTGCGAATAAAGAGAATGTTTCAAAAGTTTTTGGATATAGTGATTCTGCTGAGATTGTTACTACTACTGCTGTTATGGTTGTAGGATTTTCCTTGATAATGGCTTTCTTGCGAGCAACCAGTAATGATACAGTATTTAATTCATGGATTACCGACGTAACTACACCACAAACCACTACATTGGTTGAAACAATTTTTACTGTTATAAGCTTCGCCGTTACAGGCATAATCATGGCGATGATTTCAGACGCTCAGAAAGTACCGATTTTTTATAACATATTTTTTGTGTTAATTGGTGTGCTTGCAATAATTGCTGGTGTTGCTGGCTTTTTCGTTATTGATAATCCCAAGAAATTTGAAAAGAAAGATGAAAACGAACCCAAAACAAGTTATTGGGCAGACCTTTTCTATGGTTTTAGACCAAAATCTATTAAAGAAAATACTAACCTTTATTTAATGCTTTTAGCAGCTTGTGCTTTCAACTGTGCAGTTCAGACTTTCTATCCTTATTTATTCATCTATTTAGGTTCAGTTGTCGTGCCTGCAAACGAGGGGATTAACTTGAATATAGGTGGAATTGCCGTAATTGGTGTTATGGCGATTACTATTGCACTTGAAACAGTTTTGATTTTAATGAAACTGGTAAAACAAAAGAAATCATATTCATTTATTCCAAGTGTCATTTGCTATATTGTTGGTTTGCTTATTCTTTCAACTACAAAGAACATTTACTTAATTATTATCGGTGTTACACCAACTCTTATAGGTTATATCACCATTATGATTCAATTTGGTGCAACTGTTCGTGATAACATTCCACAAGATAAAGTTGGTCTTTTTCAAGGTGTTAGAATAATTTTCCAAGTTCTTATTCCAATGGTTGTTGGTCCAACTCTTGGTAATATCGCTGCGAAAAATTCAACTGTTACATATATGGAAAACGGTGCTGAAAAAGTTCTTCCAACAGAGGCTATGTTCCTTTATGCAGCAATTGTTGCGGTACTTATCTTTATTCCAATGCTCGCTTTCTTGAAAAAAGATAAAGAAAAAGCATTGAAGGCAAATAATGAATAAAAATGCAGACAACCTGTTGACTTTTCAGCAGGTTGTTTTGATTAGGTGATTTAATTGACAGAAACACAAAAACGATTTGAAGATTTAGCAAATCGCTCTTTTGAAAGAGAATATGCAGTTTATTCTGATTTTTTAGGGCTCTCTGAAATATCAAAACTTTTTGCTGTGCGTTTTTCTGTGCCTGTTAGTTTCTGGGGTGGCTATGAAGGTGCTGAAAGGGTAGTTGCATGCTTCGGTGATAGAAACTTTTATGAAAGTAATAATGATTATCCTATAAAGTGCATTATGATTGAACCTGTAAATCAAAAGTTTGCCGATGCACTTTCACATCGTGACTTTTTGGGCTCGTTAATGGGACTTGGCATCCGTCGCGAAATGCTTGGGGATATAATTATCAGCGAAAATTGTGGCTTTTTGTTTGCAATAGATTCAATTTGTGATTATATCGTTGATAATCTTACTCAGGTTAAGCATACAACAGTTAAATGCTCACAAGTTGATGAAATTCCAGAAAATGTTTTGCCACAACCTGAAAAAACAGAAATGATTGTATCATCAGAAAGACTGGATGTGTTGGTTTCAGCTGTTTATAATCTTTCGCGTAGCAAAGCGCAAGTCTTGTTTAATCAAGAGAAAGTTTTTATAAACGGTGCATCAAAAAGTGCATCAACAGTTGCAAAGGTTGGCGATAAAATATCAGTTCGTGGATTTGGTAGATTTATCTACAACGGGGTTTTGCGACGCACCAAGAAAGACAGATTGGTAATTGAAATATTAAGATATAATTAAAACCGTTTAGCGAAAAACTAAACGGTTTGTTTTTTGTTCTTATTTAATTTTTTTAATTGCCTTGTGAATTACAGATGCAACAGGTGGTGCAACAATAGTGGTTGTTACAATTTCCATAACACCGTTGAGTCCTATGAATGCTACAAGGAAAGCAATAAGACTTAAATCTCCACGGAAGCCCATTATGTAGTCACTTTTGCCGAAGAAAAGAATGAGCAAAGTCATAAAGAAAGCTGTGTTGAAAACTGGTGCAGAAAGTGCGCCGATTACATAAGCCACTTTGCGTTTCTTTCTTGCCACAAATTTGTAAACCACAGCACAAAGATAACCCATAAGTACGCGTGGCACAATGCACATTATAAATGTGAAGATTGGGCTAATGCTTAAAAGTGTAGTGCCGAATGCATCAAGTCCGAAGCATTGAATGAAACTTGTGATACCGAATACAAGTCCTAAAAAGGCTCCTGTTTTCTCACCCAAGGTCATGGCGCCAACTGCAACGGGAACCATTATAAAGGTCATTTTAACAGGACCAAGTTGCAGGTACCCGAGTGGTGTAAATGCCATCAACAAAATAATTGCTGAAAGCATAGCATTTTCGGTAAGCGCGATTATTTTCTTTCGGCTTACCTTTCTTTTTTTTGACATATATATTCCTCCTTGCTGTTACTCCGAATGGATGCAACGCAAATAATTGACGAATAAATTATTTGTTTTTATTGTAGATTGCTTTAAGTCCTTTGAGAACTAAATCACCATCATAAATGATTTCTCTTTTGCAAACAGGTGAGATGAAGTGTGAAAGTCCACCAGTCGCAATAATTGTTTTAGGTTCACCAAGTTCTTCAGCAAATCTATCAAGAAGACCATCAATCATTGAAGCTGTACCAAGAACAATTCCACTTTGCATACTTTCAATAGTGTTTGTTCCACAAGCTTTTTTAGGTGGCTCAAGACTGATTGCAGGCAAGAGAGAACTTGTGTTTGTAAGTGCTTGTAAAGAAATCGCAACACCGGGTGCAATCATACAACCCCTAAAACCGCGATTTTCATCAATAGCATAGATTTTTGTAGCTGTGCCAAGGTCGATAACAAATGCTGGTAATGGATATTCGTTGGCAGCACCCACAGCACCTGCTGCTAAATCTGCACCAAGTTGAGCAGGGTTGTCGATTAGAATATTAAGTCCTGTTTTAACACCGGGAGAAAGCACAATAACATTTTTGCCGATAAGTTTCTCAACCGCATTTTTAACATGAACAGTAATCTCAGGTACAACAGAAGAAATCACAGCACCCAAAATGCAATTAAAATCAATATTATAAATTTTAAAAATGTTTAAAAATTCAACGGCAAACTGGTCGTCAGTCTTTTGTCTTTCGGTAGCCAAACGAGCACTCATTGTGAGCAATTCGCCATCAAAAAGACCGATATTCATATTTGTGTTGCCAATATCAATTGTAAGAAGCATAATCTCACCTCGTTTTTTAACTTAACAATTATATACTATTTTTTATTGTTTATCAAGTTCTTTTGTGTTACAATGTGTGAGAAACGGGGTGGAACTTTGATTTGTAATTTGTGTCCAAGAAAATGTAATGCAGAAAGAACTGAATATATGGGCAATGGCTTTTGCAAAATGCCCGAAAATCCCGTGTTGGCAAGAGCTGATATTCACAATTGGGAAGAGCCTTGTATAAGTGGCAAAAAAGGGACGGGTGCAATCTTTTTTTCAGGTTGTTCTTTAAAATGTTGTTTTTGTCAGAACTACCCCATAAGTCACGAGAATAAGGGTGAAATCATTACAACTGCACGACTTGTTGAAATCATAAAAGAACTTGAAAATAGGGGAGTACATACCATCGATTTTGTTAATCCCACTCATTTTTCACATATTCTCATTGATGCCTTGACAAAGTATAAACCCAAAGTGCCTGTTGTGTATAATTCATCGGGCTATGATAGCGTTGAAACACTCAAAAAACTTGAAGGACTTGTTGATGTGTATTTGCCCGATTTAAAATATTTCAGCGGTGAAAAGTCAATGGCTTATGCTAAATGCCCAGATTATTTTGAAAAAGCAAGTGAAGCCATTCTTGAAATGTATCGTCAACAACCAAAAAATGAATTCAAAGATGAAATAATTCAAAAAGGACTCATTATTCGTCATCTTGTTTTACCGAAGAATGTTGATGAAAGCAAAAACATACTTTTATGGATTAAAAACAATCTGCCAAGCGACACGATTATAAGCATTATGAGTCAATATACGCCCTATGGTAACATTACGGAATTCAAAGAATTGAATCGAAGACTTACAACAGCAGAATATAATAAAGTTGTGGATTGTTTCATTGATTTAGGGCTAACAAATGGGTTTATGCAAGAAAAGACATCTGCAAAGACGGATTTCATACCAAGTTTCGACGGGACAGGCGTAAAATAATATTGAAATCTCTAAAAAATATGATATAATTTTTACATAAAAATTGAAGAAAGAAGGATTTTGAAAATGAAAGGATTTTTAAAAGAATTTAAAGAATTTGCAATGCGTGGTAACGTAATTGACCTTGCAGTCGGTGTTATCATCGGTGGCGCTTTCCAAAAAATCGTAACATCAGTAGTTAATGACCTTGTTATGCCACTTATCGGTCTTATCACAAAAGGTAGCGATTTTGCAACAAAATTCGTTGCTCTTGATGGTGGAGAATATGCAACAATCGAAGAAGCAACAGCAGCAGGCGCAGCAATTCTTACTTATGGTAACTTTATTGCAGTAACAATTGATTTCCTTATTATGGCATTCGTTATCTTCCTTCTTGTTAAGGGACTTAATAAACTTACTTCACTTGGCAAAAAGCCTGAGCCAGTTGTTGAGGCAGCACCTACAACAAAGGTTTGCCCATTCTGTAAGAGTGAAATTGCAATTGATGCAACAAAGTGCGCACATTGTACATCTGATGTTGAATGATTATGCAAATTAAGTTAGGTTTTATCGGTTGCGGAAATATGGCAACTGCAATAATAAATGGTGCAGTTTCATCAGATTTTATTGCAGGTGAAAATATTTTTGTTTATGATATTGATAGTGAGAAAACAAGTTTTATTCACGAAAAGCATGGTGTGAATGTGTGCGACTCAGTCGAGAGTGTTGCAGAAAATACCCAAGTAACAGTTCTCGCAGTTAAACCACAGATTTTCCCAACAGTTTTGCCTCAAATTAAAGATGTTGTCTTGGAAAAAGGCACAGCAATCGTTTCAATTGGTGCAGGTAAAACTCTCAATTATATCGGTTCATATTTAGACGATGACGCAAAAATTGTTCGTGTTATGCCAAATATCAACGCAAAAGTTGGAGCATCAATGAGTGGTGTTTGTAAGAACAAAAATGTCAATGACAATTTGCTTCAGCTTGTCAAAGACTTGTGTCGCTCATTCGGTGATGTAATTGAGTTAGAAGAAGATATGTTTCCACTTTTCGGCGTTATCGCAGGTTGCTCGCCAGCCTATTCATTTATGTTTATTGACTCAATGGCTCGTGAAGCTGTGAAAAACGGAATGAATAAAAAAGATGCACTTAAAATTTGTGCACAAGCTGTGCTCGGCAGTGCAAAAACAATTTTAGAAGATAGTGACGCTAATTCGTGGGCGCTTATTAACAGTGTTTGCTCACCGGGTGGTACAACCATTGAGGGAATAGCAGTTTTAGAAAACAAGGGTTTCGACGAAACCGTTATGAATGCCGTGAAAGCATCCCTTGAAAAAGATAAGAAATTATAAAAATAACGGACAGCAATTGCTGTCCGTTTTCTTTATTCAAATAAGTCCGTTGATAAGTATCTGTCGCCTGTGTCGGGTAAGATTACAACAATATTTTTGCCTTTGTTTTTCGGCTTTTCAGCTAAAAGTAATGCAGCATGAAGTGCAGCACCCGATGAAATTCCAACTAACACTCCTTCACGTTTTGCCATCATACGACTTGCTTCATAGGCCTCATTTGTTGTGACTGTGATAATCTCATCAATAATCTCTGTGTTGAGAATTTCGGGAATAAATCCTGCTCCGATACCTTGTAATCCGTGAGTACCTGCCTTGCCACCTGAAAGGACTGGGGAGTCAACAGGCTCAATGCCAACAATTTTAATGTCAGGATTTTTTGATTTAAGATATTCGCCGATTCCTGTGATTGTGCCACCTGTACCAACACCTGCAACAAGAATATCAACTTGGCCGTTTGTGTCTTCCCAGATTTCAGGGCCCGTTGTGTCAAAATGTGCCTTTGGGTTTGCGGGGTTAACAAACTGACCTGCAACAATACTGTTTGGTATTTCATGAGATAATTCTTCGGCTTTTTCTATGGCACCATTCATACCTTTTGAGCCATCGGTAAGCACCAATTCAGCGCCAAAAGACGCAATGAGTTTTCTGCGTTCAACTGACATTGTTTCAGGCATTGTGATAATTAAATTATATCCCTTTGCAGCGGCAACTGATGCAAGACCGATACCTGTATTGCCACTTGTGGGCTCAATAATTACAGAGCCTTCTTTTAAAATACCTTTTTCTTCGGCATCTTCAATCATAGCCTTTGCAACTCGGTCTTTAATACTTCCAGCAGGGTTGAATAACTCTAACTTTGCAAAAATATTCGCAGAAAGTTTTTCATCTTTTTCAATATTTGAAAGCTCCAAAAGGGGAGTTCTTCCAATCAATTCTGATGCAGTTTTAAAAATTCTCATAGCACCATCTCCAAATATATTTTCTGTTTATTATTATATTATATTTTTGGCAACTATTCAACAAGAAAAAATCCCAAGAACTCTAAGTTCTTGGGATTTTGGATGATATGACAAGATTTGATTGTTAATTTCACAATGTGAATAAAAATTTATTACGCTATAAACAAAAAGCAACAGTTTTCAATTCTGTTGCTTTTGTTTATTAAATTCCAATTTAGCTTGTCAGTTATTGATTACTTTTCCACAATTTCCACATTATCAATGCCGTTTGCATACTCGCCATTCTGGTAGTAAACTTGTGAATTAATATTTACAACAGCATTATCTGGCACATATAAAACAGCCTTCATATCTTCTGGGAGAGTAAGGTTGATAACATAATTATCTGATGTCTTTTCATAATCAAGAGTGATTAATCCTTTTACACTTGGAACGGTACAGTTCATACTGTCGGACAAAGTGTACTGAGGGTCGATTTTAACCTTTTCGTAACCTGCTGAAAGGGGAGTGATACCTGCAAAATGCTTACTCATAATTACAAGAGGACCACCGCTCCAGGCGTGATTTTTAGTGCCTTGCCAAGCGTCCCAAAACTCCCATAAGGTTGAATAATCCTTGCCTACCATACTTTCATATCTGTCTTTTATTCTGTCTTTGGCAAGTTCATATTCTCCCATTTTGCAAAGAGCTTCAAGAACATAATATTCCATATACGGGCTTGAATTTTCGGTTGTTGTGAGCACTTTTGTTATTGTTTCATATTGTTCTTTGTCTGCAAGACCTGCAAGAACGGCAAGGGCATTTGCTCTGTCATCGGGATTGTTGACTTTTTCGCTTCTGAATCCGTCTTCGGTCCAAAGAGTTTTATATCCCTTTGCGATGGCGGTTTTTCTTTTGGCGATGAATTCAATATCATTATCTTTTTTCAGCACGGTTGCCATTTCTTCAACGGCGGAAAGTGCACGGAAAACCCATGCATTTTCGATTGCGGTCATATCCTCTTTGTCGCCCCAGTCTGCCCAATCCCACGAGCCGCCGCGATGAACAACAAGATTATCTTCGCCGATTTCCCAAAGTTTAAGATAATCAAGCGAAGGCTCATAAACCTTTTCGATGAAGGCTTTATCGCCCGTGTATTCATAATATGTCATAAATCCGACTATTCCTGCAAGCTGCTGAACGGGAAGCTCAAAATAATCTCCGTTTATG
>JAZQWV010000029.1:0-12525 GCA_045632525.1 Candidatus Fimenecus sp. | reverse complement strand
GTAGGTAAGGCTACCACAGGGATACGGATTACTGCCGCGAAATGGTGGAGACACTATTAGCAGGTCAGCAGGTCATATCGAAAAACAAGGTATGATTTAATGTAATTTCATCGCCCTGCGAAGCTAAAGCTTGAACGAATTGTGTGGTGTATTTGACTGCATTTTTGCGTTTGGGCTAAAATGTGGTTTTTTTTATTTTGTTTTAAAGGAGTGAAAATTGTGGACACGAGCCGAAGTAATATCGCGAAACCTCCGAGTATTCATGTGGATGTGCTCCACAGTTTTTAATATACTCGAAGCGTTTCACAAATAATATCCTAAAAGGTAAAGGAGTTGTGAAATGTGGAAATTTTTGAACTTTTAACAGAACTTTTGCATAATAAAAAATGGCAAGAGTTAAAGAGTATTCTTGATGAAATGAACGAGCAG
The DNA here is from genome assembly GCA_045632525.1 of Candidatus Fimenecus sp. GTDB lineage: Bacteria > Bacillota > Clostridia > Oscillospirales > Acutalibacteraceae > Fimenecus. The sequence goes on along the minus strand of JAZQWV010000029.1, from coordinate 12,096 downwards.
GATATTGCTGAACTTTTCATGGAACTTGAAGAGCGTGACCTGACACTTATATATCGTTTGCTCAATAAAGAGTTGGCGGCTGAAGTTTTCGTTAATATGGAGCCTGAATATCAAGAAATGCTTATTCGTGCATTCAGCGATACTGAGCTTCGCGAAGTCCTTGATGAATTATATGTCGATGACGCCGTTGACCTTATCGAAGAAATGCCTGCAACACTTGTTAAGCGTATTTTGCGTCAGACTGACCCTGACACCCGTAAGTCAATTAATGAAATTCTTAAATATCCTGAGGATTCTGCAGGTAGTCTTATGACTATTGAATATGTTGACTTGAAACGCTCATTGACTGTTGCTGATGCGTTCACTCGTATTCGCAGAACAGGTGTAGATAAAGAAACAATTTATACTTGTTATGTAACTGATAGCAAGAGAAAACTTAAAGGTTATGTAACGGTTAAAGATTTGCTTCTTGCCGACGAAAATGCTGAAATCCGCGAGATTATGGAAGATAATGTTATTTCCGTAAACACTCACGAAGATAAAGAAATTGTTGCAGATATTTTCCAGAAATACGACTTGGTTGTTTTGCCTGTTGTAGACCAAGAAAATCGTCTTGTAGGTATCATCACAGTCGATGACGCTATCGACGTTTTGCAAGAAGAAATTACAGAAGATATGGAATTGATGGCTGCTATCACGCCAACTGATAAGCCATATCTTAAAATGGGCGTTTTTGAGAATTTTAAAAAGCGTATTCCATGGCTTATGCTTTTGATGGTTTCAGCAACATTCACAGAAAAAATCATCACTCATTTTGAAGGTGCTTTGACAAGTTGCGTAGTGCTTACAGCATTTATTCCAATGCTTACAGGTACTTGCGGTAACTGTGGCAACCAATCTTCATCAACAATTATCCGTGGTATTTCCTTGGGTGAAATTGAATTCAGGGATACATTCAAAGTTGTTCTAAAAGAATTTTTAATTGCTCTTGCATGTGGCATAGCACTTGCAATTGTTAATTTCGCAAAGTTGATGATTTTCAATAACATTGGTTGGAAAATCTCGCTTGTTGTAAGTGTTACAATGATTGCAGCAGTTGTTTTTGCAAAAGTAGTTGGTTCAGTTTTGCCTGTTATTGCCAAGAAAATCGGCTTTGACCCGGCGGTTATGTCGAGTCCGTTTATCTCAACAATTGTTGACGCAGTAACGCTTCTCATTTACTTTGCAGTTGCATCATCACTTTTGAATTTATAATAATTTTGTTTTGTAGGGGACGTCAACTCGGCGTCCTGTTTTTATTTTGAAAACCTATTATTTCCATCATACCTTAATTGACTTTTAACACTAAATATTGTATCATTATTATATATAATGGATAAAGGGTGATAGAATGAAACGAGTATCCAAAGTTTTGGCAGTTATAACAAGTTTTATAATACTTATTTCGATGTTTGTGCTTCCAACAAATGCTGCAAATGTTAACTATTCTGTTACAAGCGCAAGTGGAACAACAGGGGATAAGGTTACTGTTACTGTCAAACTTTCTTCAAGTGTTTCAATTTGGGGCGCGAATGTCAGCCTTGGATATAATTCGTCAGAATTGCAATATGTCAGTCATTCTCAGGGTGGCATAGTGTCGGGTGGCAGCCTTGTTCATAAAGGTTCAGCTGTTAACTTTTCTGGTATGTATAATGCTAAAAGTGGTACGGTTTTCACAGTAACATTCAAAATTCTTAAATCATCAGGCACATCAAAACTCACTTTGACAAGTTCAGAAAATACTGATAGTAACGGAACAACACATGCTTGTTCAACAAGTGGTGGTACAATCACTATATCAAAACCCGTCACAGGCATTTCACTTAACAAAACAAGCGTTACTCTAAAAAAAGGTGAAACAACAACACTTTCAGCAACAGTTACACCAAGTGATGCGACAAATAAAACAGTTACATATACATCAAATGATAAGTATGTAGCAACGGTTGATAGCAACGGCAAAATTACAGCGGTTGGTAGCGGTACAGCAACAATTACCGCAAAAGCAGGTGGTAAAACAGCAACTTGTAAAGTGACCGTTAATGTGGCTCAAACAGGTATAGCAGCTTCGGGCAACTCTTCAAAATCAGTTGGTGTTGGTTCAACAATCACATTGAAAGTAGCAAAAGTTCCATCAGATGCAACTGATAATTACACAACAACATGGACTTCTGCTGATACAAATATCGCAACAGTATCTTCAAAAGGTGTTGTAACAGGTGTGGCTCTTGGTTCAACAACAATTACTGCTAAACAGAACAACTGGACTGTTACATACAAAATTACCGTAACAGAAGCCCAAGCAGAAAGTTCAACAGAAGAGTCTTCAACTGAAGAAAGTACAACTGAATCAACAACAGAAAGCACAACAGAGTCAACAACTCTTCCAACTACAACAGAGCCAGTTACTGAACCTAAAAATGAAAAGAATTTCTTCCAGATAGTCTGGGCAGAAATCAATGACGAAAATAACACAGTTACAAAACTTTATCATTATATAATGCTTTTAGGCGTTGGATTTGTAGTAGCAATTATTTCAATAACAGTAACATACTTCGTAACATCTGGTTACTATAAAAACAAAGCAAAAAAAGAAAAAACAGACTCAACTGAAAATCAATAAAAGATAAATAAAACCCCAATCCAAAAGGATTGGGGTTAATTTTTTTGAATCATTTTACAAAACCAACGCTGTCAATTGTTTTCTCAATTTCATAAGTTGCAACTTCAAAAAGTCGTTTGCCGAGATTTTCATAATACTCATCGTTCTCATTGCCACAAAGCATTGCGAATGAAATACCAATGTTTTGTGGAATATCAAAGCCTTTTCTGACGGCAAGATAATAGAAACTGTATTCAGCAGCATCGTCAAGTCTGTCATAAAAGTCAAATGCCTTTTTCTTAACTGTATCGTATAAAGCATTAACAGCAGTATTTGCAAGAAGGGGAGAAACCAATAAACGATTTATTGAATATTCAGCAGCGAAAGTAAGCAAAACTTTCATTTGATACATTGTGTTATCATCACGCTGAATTTCACCAACTTCATTTTCAAGGTCAGAGAGAAGGTGGGGCTCGTCAACAAAACGCTCTGCAAGAGTTTTACCAAGCTCTTTTGCTTTCTGTGAGTTACCGTTGCTTCTGTTTTTAGTCATTTCAGCAATAATTGAAACTTCGTCAAAACTATCCTTTTTTTCGTCATTAAAAATCTTTACATCGCTATCATCAAAAATCATAGAATATTATCCTTTCGTGAATTTTGATTTATTCAGCAGCCTGTTGTGCTAATTTTTTTTGCAATCTTTTCTGCTTTGCTTTATATGTGAGAAGAGCGTGCATGCAATCGTCAGGTGCAGTGTAGTCACCAAGTGATACATTATATTCATTATAAAGACCATGGAAATCACTACCACCAGTTGCAAGCAATTTGTTCTTGTTTGCGAGTTTGCGAAGCATAGTCTGTTCTTCTTCGTTTGCGCTCGGATGATAAACTTCAATACCATCAATGCCACAAGCAATTAAGTCATCAAGAATATCAATGCAACCATTAACAAGTGGGTGAGCAACGACTGCAATACCACCAGCTGTGTGAATTTCATCAATTACTGTCTTAACATCATCATATTTCGGAACAACTAAAATATTCTCATCACTTTCTTTGGTGAATAATTTTTTGTAAAGTTCGCCGTTGAAAGAATTAGTATAACCACATTCAATGAGGGCTTGCATAATATGCTTTTTATAAAGGTTAGTTGAACCTGTTGAACATTTCATAATGAACTCTGTTGTAATTGGAAAGCGTTTTGCTGTTTGAAGCATCATGAAATGACCTGCTTTTTTACGAGCTAAAGAGTTTCTTTTGCAAAGACCTTCTAACATATCAGGAGAATCTGGCAAATAGCAGAGAATATGAATGTTTTTGTTTGAAGCCTCGTGTGTTGCAGAAAGTTCAACACCGGGGATAACTTGAACCCCATGACGCGCACCAATAATTTTACCTCTAACAGTACCTGCAAGGCAATCATGGTCAGTAATTGCAATAGCCTCAAGACCTTTTTTCTTCGCAAAAATAATAAGGTCTTCAATACCTAAACTACCATCTGATAATCTTGTGTGACAATGTAAATCTCCGCTCAAAATAATAACCTCCTGTTTGAGGTGCAAAAATGCGTAAAACCCCTCAATATATAACAGTATTATACAACGAAAATCAACAAAAATCAAGAAAAAGTGCAAAATTTAGTTAGTTTTTGTATATTCGGCAGTTATTTTTGTATCATTAGTAAAAATTATAACCAAAAATTCAATATATTACACAAAAGAAAAAGCCCTTTGTCATATAACAAAGAGCTTTTGTTCTTATTTTAAGTATTCCTTATATTTGATTTCATTGATGATGTATCCGATAAGAAGAACAGGAACACCAATGCAAATTATTGGAACTAAGAAAGTGAGTAGAAGAAGAATTGCAATGATAATAATCGGTAATCCTTTTTTGCTATTTTTTACTGTGTCTGGCTTTGCAGGTGGTGGGGGAACAGGTCCTTGCTCATCACCTTCATAAACAGGCATAACAGGAAGAAGTGCGTCATAAGACGGAATACCATTATTATAAAGCAAAGGCTCAATTATTCCACGAACAGTGTCAGAAACTTTAACTAACTTTTTAAGCGGAATATGTAATACCTTAATAATTGAGTCGATAATGTTTATAAGACCGATTGCGATTTTATATTCATTATCGTCGGGTGTATAAAGGCTCTTGCCACCATAAAGATTAAGAACAAGGTCAACAATGAAATCAACAACGTTCTTATCTTTAATATCTGCATAATCATCTTTTTCAAGTCCTGTTTCTGCACGAGTCCAGTTACCAACAGTACCGATTTTAAGTTTGTTGAGAGCTTTGAAAACAGGCTTAATTAACCAACCGATTTTATAAGAAAGTTTTTTCTTGATACTGATAGCAGTTGCCATGTCAGCAAATTTATCAATATCTTCACCTGCAGCTTTGATAACATCTCTAATCATACCAATAATTTGGTCAGAGAGATATGTTTGCAAATCTTTACCATCAGTATCAAACTTAACAGGCTCTGTAACAAGGTCGGTAGTTGTTGTAACAACTTTGTTTTCTGCATCAAAAACAACAGTTCTGATAGTGCCAGGATATCCAACAGTTGACGCAGTAGAGATATCATAAAAATAGTTACCTTTAGGACTAACATGCTTATCAATGTCATGTACATGAGTGTGACCTGTGAGCATAAATTGAATACCCATGTCAGCAAGTTGCTCTCTACGGATTTCATAATCGCCCATCATATCACCATGACCTATAATCTCATACATAGGTGAAGGTGCGATAAGTGGGTGGTGAGTCATTGCAACAATAAACTGACCATTAGCTTTAGCGTCTTCTGCTTGTGCTTTAATCCATTCAAAGCATTCGTCTGAGAAGCCACTCTTGCCGTTTCTATTTGTGTCATCGTTGAGAGCAAAAAGACGATATCCATCTGCTAACTGAATAATATATGACATACTCTCTTCGTGAACTGCAATTGCTTCGTCAGGACCGAATTCTTTATACATATCAAAAAGTTCTTCACGCTTTGCAGCAGGAATAGTAACTCTATCATAACCATCATATCTGTGGTGTGTACCATCCCACTGATAGTCATGAGTTGCAGTGATAACATAAACTCTTTTACCTTTTGCTTTAAGGTCGCGAAGCATTTCGATAAACTCGTGGTGTGAGTCAAAGTCGCCATTGCTTGTTGTGTCACCTGAAAGAAGAATAATGTCAGTTCTGTCATCTTTTGCAATCTGCGAAAATGCAGCTTCAAGCATTTCGGCAGACTCTGCTAACAAAACACCACTTTTGTTGTTAGCAATTTCATAAGCAGCACCGGATGTGCCGAGCTTCTTTGAATAATAATGTGTGTCGGTAATAACCGTTACGGTAAGTGGTTTTTTCATAATTAGCCCCTTATCTTACTTTTTCGTCAATCTCTTTTTGAAGCATTGCAGCAAAGTCATCAAAAGCCATTGAACCAATGTCACCCTGACCGCGTTTGCTTACTGATACTGTGCCATCTTCAACTTCTTTGTCACCAACGATAACCCAATAAGGGAGTTTTTGAAGACGAGATTCACGAATCTTGTAACCTGTCTTTTCGCTTCTATCGTCAACAGTAACGCGCATACCCATCTTTTCAAGTTCTTTCTTGATTTCAAATGCTTTGTCATGGTGACGGTCAGCAATAGGAAGAATTCTTATCTGTTCGGGAGCAAGCCAGAGTGGGAAAGCACCTGCATATTTTTCGATAAGAAGAGCAAGTGTACGCTCATAGCAACCGATTGATGTTCTATGAATGATGTATGGATTTTTCTTTGTGCCATCTTTGTCTGTGTATTCCATACCGAATTTTTCAGCAAGAAGTTGGTCAACCTGAATTGTGATAAGTGTATCTTCTTTACCGAAAACATTCTTAATTTGAATATCAAGTTTTGGACCGTAGAAAGCAGCTTCACCAACACCGATAGCGTACTTAATGCCAAGGTTATCAAGGATTTTGCCCATAATTCCCTGCGCTTCGTCCCATTGTTCAGGAGTACCGATGTATTTTTCTTTGTCTGCTGGGTCCCATTGTGAGAAACGATATGAAACATCTTCATAAAGACCAAGAGTTTTAAGCATATAGATAGCAAGTTCAAGACAACCTCTGAATTCGTCTTCAAGCTGTTCAGGAGTACACATTAAGTGACCTTCTGAAATTGTGAACTGACGAACACGGATAAGACCGTGCATTTCACCTGATGCTTCATTGCGGAAAAGAGTTGATGTTTCGTTATATCTTAATGGCAAATCTCTGTATGAACGAGGACGATTAAGATATGCCTGATATTGGAATGGACAAGTCATTGGGCGAAGTGCGAAAATTTCATCACCGTTTGCTTCTGCCTGGTCAGCATCACCAAGAACGAACATACCATCGCGATAGTGGTCCCAGTGGCCTGAAACTCTGTAAAGGTCACTCTTTGCCATAAATGGTGTCTTTGTAAGCAACCAACCTCTCTTTTGTTCTTCGTCTTCAACGAATCTCTGAAGAAGTTGAATAATTCTAGCACCCTTAGGGAGCATAATAGGAAGACCTTGACCGATAAGTTCACTTGTTGTGAAAAGTTCAAGTTCACGACCGAGTTTGTTGTGGTCGCGTTTCTTTGCTTCTTCAAGCATTGCTAAATGCTCGTCAAGAGCTGACTGTTTTGGGAATGCAGTAGCATAAATTCTCTGGAGCATCTTGTTCTTTTCGTTACCACGCCAGTAAGCACCTGTGCAAGCTGTGAGCTTAAATGCCTTAACTGCACCTGTTGACATAAGGTGAGGGCCTGCGCAAAGTTCAACGAAATCACCTTGCTTATAGAATGAAATTGCTTCACCCTTGTCAGCATGTTCGTTAATAAGTTCAATTTTATAAATTTCGCCTTTTTCTTCCATCATAGCGAGAGCTTCAGCAGGTGAGAGTTCAAACTTTTCAAGAGCTAAATCTTCTTTAACAATTTTCTTCATTTCGGCTTCGATTTTTTCGAGAATTTCAGGTGTAAATGAAACCTCTGAATCAAAGTCATAATAAAAACCATTGTCAACTGATGGACCAATAGCAAGTTTTACATCAGGGAAAAGTCTTTTAACTGCCTGTGCCATAATGTGAGAAGCAGTGTGCCAGAATGTCTTTTTGCCCTCGATTTCATCAAATGTAACGATTTCAAGAGCACAGTCTTCATTGACTGCAGTTCTCAAATCACAGTAGTTTCCGTTGATTTTACCACCACAAGCAGATTTGTATAAACCCATACCAATAGATTTAGCAATGTCTGCAATAGTAGTACCGGCTTCGTATTCTTTAATAACGTCGCCTTTAAGTGTTACCTTAATCATATATATTTCTCCTTTGATTAATTTACAAAATAAAAAAGCACTTCATCCTATGATAACAGGATGAAATGCTATAAATACAACATTCCACGGTTCCACCCGCATTGCAAAGTTATAAACTTTGCCACTCAAACGACTTTAACGCAGTCAATACGATTGGCTTAATCAGTAAAACCGTTTTCACCAATGCTCGAAAGTGGTCTCAGGATAGTAAATTGATTTCTCACACCAACCGAAATCTCTCTGAAAATTTAGATTATCCGTCGTTCTTTCTCAACGCTTTAAAAATATCGTATATATTTTATACTTATTTTAATGTAATGTCAATAAATTTTCAATATTTGTTGTCTTAACAAATTATTTACAAATATTTCCTTGACATTTTTTTGAAAAGAATGTATATTATTTAATAGAGTTAGCACTCTAATGGTGCGAGTGCTAAACATCACAAAAAGGGGTGACGAGATGCAACTCAGCGAGAGAAAAGAAAAAATCCTTGCCACCATTGTTGAATGGTATATTGCAACGGGCGAGCCTGTTGGTTCAAAGACCTTGCTTGAGTACGCTCGAATTCCCGTGTCAAGTGCAACTGTCAGAAACGAAATGGCAGAGCTTTCTCGTTTAGGCTTTCTTGACCAACCCCACACATCAGCAGGGCGTGTGCCGTCACAACTTGGCTATCGCTATTATGTTGATAAACTAATGAATCGTTATGAATTACCACTTAACGATAAAAGACTTATTGAAGCAAGACTTTCTGATGCAGGTGGTGAGCCACAACAGATTTTGGAGCAAGCAGGTCAGGTTTTAGCAGAGCTTACAAACTGTGCAGTTGTTTCAACAACACCAAGTGATACAAATGCAGTTATCCGCAGAGTTGAACTTGTACCACTTGGCACTCATACTGCCATGATGGTTATGCTCTCATCATCTGGAATTCTCAAAAGCCGAGTTTGCAGAACTGATACTGAATTGAATCTCGAACTTATCGAAACATTCTATAATATAGTATCAAAGCATTTCATCGGCAAATCAGCAAGTGAAGTGAGCATAGCACTTATTCAAACCTTGGCACTCTCACTTGGTAGCAAATCTCTTGCGATTTCGCCATTGCTTGTAACACTTTCAGATTTGGCGCAGATGACAGAGCAAACACAACTCTTGTTAGAAGGTCAGTCAAATCTTTTGAACTATTCAGATTACCCAAACGCTTATGAATTGATGGAATTTTTAAGACGCGGTGAACCACTCACTAATCTTTTCTCTAATCATAAGTCACAAGGGGACGCAAATGTGCTTATCGGTAAAGAAAATCTCTATCGCGAACTTCAGGATTCCAGCGTGATTTTCTCACACTATTCAGTCAGTGGTAAAGATAGTGGCACATTAGGACTCATAGGACCTACTAGAATTGACTATGCAAGACTTATTCCAAGTCTTAAATATTTAACAGAAATCGTCGGCAACATAATGTCCGACACTTTGGAGGATTAAAATGGCAGAGAATAAAGAAAATCTTCAAGAAGAAACAGTTGAAGAAGCAGAGCCAACAGCTGAAGAAAAACTTGAGGCAGAGCTTAACGAAACAAAAGATAAGCTTTTGAGAGTTATGGCAGAATATGATAATTTCCGTAAACGCTCACAAAAAGAAAAAGAAATGGCTTATGGTGATACAAAAGCTTCAACAATTGCAGAGTTTTTACCGGTATATGATAATTTCGAAAGAGCAATGAGTGCAGATGCAACTGATTTAGACTCATTCAAAAAAGGTATCGAAATGATATTCAATCAATATGGTGAAACATTTAAGAAACTCGGTGTTGAGTCATTTGGTGCAAAGGGAGACGAATTTGACCCTAACATTCACAACGCAGTAATGCACGGTGAAGACGAAAACTTACCTGAAAACAGTATTTCAGATGTTTTCTCAACAGGATATAAAATGGGTGACAGAGTAATTCGCCCAGCAATCGTTAAAGTAGTTAACTAAACTGTAAAAAACAGTTAAAAATATTAAACATAAACCTATTAGGAGGAATAAATTTATGGCAAAGGTAATTGGTATTGACTTAGGTACAACAAACTCATGTGTAGCAGTAATCGAAGGTGGCGAACCTGTTGTTATCGCTAACGCAGAGGGGGCTCGAACAACTCCATCAGTTGTTGCATTCTCAAAAACAGGCGAAAGAATGGTTGGTCAGGTTGCAAAGCGTCAGGCTATCACAAACCCTGACAGAACAATTGCATCAATCAAAAGACACATGGGTACTGACTATAAAGTAAACATTGACGGTAAAGATTACACTCCACAAGAAATTTCAGCAATGACACTTCAAAAGCTTAAGGCTGATGCAGAAGCTTATCTTGGCGCTCCTGTAACAGAAGCAGTTATCACAGTTCCTGCATATTTCACAGACTCACAGCGTCAGGCAACAAAGGACGCAGGTAAAAATGCAGGTCTTGAAGTAAAGAGAATTATCAACGAACCAACAGCTGCAGCATTGGCTTATGGTATCGACAAAGAAGATGACCAAAAAGTTATGGTTTATGACCTTGGTGGTGGTACATTCGACGTTTCAATTATCGAAATGGGCGATGGTGTTCAAGAAGTTCTTGCAACAGCAGGTAACAACCGTCTTGGTGGTGACGATTTCGACCAGAAGATTATCGACTGGCTTGCAGACGAATTCAAGAAAGAACAGGGTATCGACCTTCGTTCAGATAAAATGGCTATGCAGCGTCTTAAAGAAGCAGCAGAAAAGGCAAAGATTGAACTTTCAGGTGTAACAACATCTCAAATCAGCCTTCCATTCATCACAGCAGATGCAACAGGTCCTAAACACCTTGAAACAACTCTCACAAGAGCAAAGTTCAACGAAATGACAGCAGACCTTGTTGAAGCAACAATGGGACCAGTTCGTCAGGCGCTTTCAGACTCAGGACTTCAACCATCACAGCTTAACAAAATCCTTATGGTTGGTGGTTCATCAAGAATTCCTGCAGTTCAGGAAGCAGTTAAGAAATATACAGGTAAAGAACCATTCAAGGGCATTAACCCTGACGAATGTGTTGCAGTTGGTGCTGCAATTCAGGGCGGTGTTCTCGGTGGTGAAGTTGAAGGACTTCTTCTCCTTGACGTTACTCCACTTTCACTCGGTATTGAAACAATGGGTGGCGTAAGCACAAAGATTATCGAAAGAAATACAACAATCCCAACAAAGAAGAGCCAGATTTTCTCAACAGCGGCTGACAATCAGACATCAGTTGAAGTTCATGTTCTTCAAGGTGAAAGAGAATTTGCAAGAGATAACAAAACTCTCGGTATTTTCCACCTTGATGGTATTCTTCCAGCTCGTCGTGGTGTGCCACAGATTGAAGTTACATTCGACATCGACGCTAACGGCATCGTAAATGTTTCTGCAAAGGACCTTGGCACAAATAAAGAACAGTCAATTTCAATCACATCTTCAACAAATATGTCAAAAGAAGATATTGAAAAAGCAGTTCAGGATGCAGAAAAATTTGCTGAAGAAGATAAGAAGCGTAAGGAAGCAGTTGACACAAGAAACGCTGCTGACCAGATGGTATATCAGGTTGAAAAGATTCTTGCTGACGAAGGTGATAAGCTTCCTGCAAACGATAAAGCAGACATTCAGGCAAAGCTTGATGCTCTTAAAGAAGCTCTCAAGGGTGAAGATACAGAACTTATCAAGTCAAACCAGGAAGAGCTTACACAGGCTTTCTATAAGATTTCAGAAGAGCTTTACAAACAGGCTCAGGCAGCTCAGGGTGGAGCAAATCCAGGTGCAGGTTATGACCCAAATGCAGGTGCAGCACCAAATGGTGACGGCTACTATGACGCTGACTTCAAGGATGTAAACTAATTCGGATTTAATTATATTAACGGGCAGATTGTAATTCAGTCTGTCCGTAAAATCCTATTATTTGGAGATACTTATGGCAGAAAAAAGAGATTATTATGAAGTGCTTGGTGTTGATAAATCAGCCTCTGACGACGAGATAAAAAAGGCTTATCGTAAGGCTGCGAAAAAATATCATCCAGACCTTAATCCTAATAATAAAGAAGCAGAAGAAAAATTCAAAGAGGCTAACGAAGC
>JAZQWV010000028.1:0-16365 GCA_045632525.1 Candidatus Fimenecus sp. | reverse complement strand
ATTCACTTTGTGCATCTTCTGCCTTATTAGAATTGGGCTTTTCTATTGAAGATGTTGCGAAGTCAGCAGAAAAAATCAAACAAGTCAAGGGTAGAGCAGAAAAAGTGCCAATCCCTAAAAACTTTACAGTAATTATTGACTATGCTCATACGCCTGACGGCTTAGAAAACATTTTGAAATGTATCAAAGGCTTCTCAAAAGGTAAAATCATCACAGTTTTTGGTTGTGGTGGAGACAGAGATAAATCTAAACGAGCCGAAATGGGTAAAATTGCAGGGGAGGTATCAAATATTGCAGTTGTTACAAGTGATAACCCAAGAACTGAAAATCCTTTGCTTATAATAAACGACATTCTCGGTGGAATGGAAAAAACAAAATCAAAACTTGCAATTATCGAAAATCGTCGTCAGGCTATTGAGTTTGCACTCAGTAAAGCCCGAAAGGGAGATGTGGTCTTGCTTGCGGGTAAAGGACACGAAACTTATCAGATAATTGGTAACGAGAAAATTCATTTTGATGAACGTGAAATAATAAAGGAATATTTTAAGGAGTAGTTATGAACTTAACGGTTACACAGGTAGCAAAAGCACTCAATGCAGATGTTGCTTCTGAAAAGTTAATAAACCGTGTTTCAATTGATAGCCGTGATGTTGACGAAAACACTTTGTTTTTCGCAATCAAAGGCGAACGCTTTGACGGACACGATTTTATCGAAGATGTGGCAAAAAAAGGCGTCGGTGCAATTGTCAGTCACAATAAAGTCAGCGTTGATGCACCTGTTATTTATGTTGATGATACAAAACAAGCACTCCTTCAATTAGCGTCATTTTACAGACATTCAATTAAAGATTTGATTGTAATCGGGCTTACTGGTAGCGTTGGCAAAACAACAACAAAAGAAATGACTGCTTGTGTAATGGCACAAAAATATAAAACACTTAAAACCGAAGGAAATTTCAATAACGAAATCGGAATGCCAAGAACAATTTTCCGTCTTGATGATAGTTTCCAATGTGCAGTTCTTGAAATGGGTATGGATGGTTTCGGTCAGATTTCAGACCTTACAAATTCTGCTCATCCAGACTGTGCAATAATTACCAATATCGGTGTTTCTCATATCGAAAACTTGGGCTCTCGTGATGGCATTTTAAAAGCGAAAATGGAAATGCTTGAGGGTATGAAAAAAGGTTCAACACTTTTCGTAAATGGCGATAATGATAAGCTCTCAACAGTAAAAAATGATGACTATAACATCGTAAAATTCGGTATCGACAATAAAGAATGTGAGTTTTTAGCAGAAGAAATCATGGAAAAAGATTATTCTACTGATTTTGTAGCTGTTTGGAATGGTAACCGTCAAAAAGTTACAATTCCAACTGTGGGAATTCACAATGTATATGATGCTCTAGTGGCTTTTGCCGTGGGAATTGAGTATAAAATCGACCCTGAGTTAATCGCAAAAGGACTTTGTGATTATACCCCATCAGGCATGCGACAAAGAATAAAAGACGCAAACGGCATAACAGTAATTGAAGACTGCTATAATGCCAGTCCCGATTCGCAAAAAGCAGGACTCAACACACTTTGCAAAATCGCAAAGGGAAGAAGAATCGCAGTGCTCGGTGATATGCTCGAATTGGGTGACTATACAGAAACTGCTCACCGAATGGTTGGTGACTATGCTGCCGAGTGTGGAGTAGATGCACTCTTCACATTGGGTGAAAGTTCAGCTTTTATTGCAGATAGTGCTAAAAAAGGCGGACTTCAATCAGTTTTCTCATTTACTGATAAGGCAAAACTTACAGATGACTTGAAAAACTATCTTCAAAAAGGTGACACGGTGCTCTTTAAAGCAAGTCGTGGAATGAAATTAGAAGAAATTTTTGAAGAATTATATAAACATTGGGATGTTTAAGGAGTTGTGATTATGAATATTTATCTTGCTTGTGTCTTTGCTGCTATACTCAGTTTTGCAATAGCATTTTTATTGGGATTTGTTATGATTCCATGGCTTCGCAAACTTAAATTTGGGCAAACTATCCTTGAAGACGGACCAATTTGGCACAAATCAAAACAGGGCACACCAATTATGGGTGGACTTATGTTTATTGTAAGTACAATCGTTTCAGTAATCGTTGTACTTTTAACTGATTATTTTATGGGTGGCAACCTTTTTGCAGGTGAGTCAATCGTACCAAATCAGCTTAAAGTGAAACTTGTTGCAGGTATATTGCTTGCGTTGGGATTTGGTCTTGTAGGTTTTGCTGATGACTATATCAAAGTTGTCAAAAAGCGTAATTTAGGTCTCACAATCACTCAAAAAACAGTTGCACAGTTAGCAATAATCTTTTCATATCTCGCAAGTCTTTATTTCAATGGACTTACATTTATGAAAATTCCTTTTGTTGGCTCAGTTGACCTTAAATGGTTCTTCTGGATTTTTGGCCTTTGCGTAATCTATGGCGCAGTTAACGCAGTTAATTTCACAGACGGAATTGACGGACTTTGCGCAAGTGTAACAAGTGTAACTGCTATTGCATTCTGCATTGCAGCGCTTATGGTGAAATTCACAGGTATCAGCGTTCTTTCAGCAGCACTTGCAGGTGGTTGTTTGGGTTATCTCATCTGGAACTATTATCCATCAAAAGTAATGATGGGTGACACAGGTTCAATGTTCTTGGGTGGTATGGTTGTAGCATTGGCTTATGCAATTGATTGTCCAATTATCTTGGTTCTTTTCGGTATCATTTATGTAATCGAAGCAATGTCAGATGTGTTGCAGATTGGTTATTTCAAAGCAACTCATGGCAAGAGAATTTTCAAAATGGCACCAATTCACCATCACTTTGAAATGTGTGGATGGAAAGAACGCAAAATTGTAACAATTTTCTCACTTGTTAATATGCTTGGCTGTGCAGTGGGCTTGGCAATTTATTATTTCGGCATTGCAAAATAATTAAACTTTAATTTTTAAAGAAAGGTTGGTGGAAAAATGGCAACAAAAAGAAAAAATTCGCCGTTAAATGCTTTGCTTGCAAATGGCTCAATGGATATTCCGTTTTTCCTTTTGCTTATAGTTATCGTGTCAGTAGGACTCGTAATGCTTTTTTCCGCTAGCTATACTTACAGTTACTATAACCGTCAAGGCGACAGCACTTATATTTTCCGTCGTCAAATAATTTTCACAGTTCTCGGTCTTGTGGGAATGTATGCAGTATCACGAATTCGTTATGAATATTTCAAATACATCGCTTTAATTGGCGTTGTCGCATCTGTGGGACTATTGCTATTGGTGCTTGTGCTTCCCGAATATAAACCGGGATTTAAACGTTGGATTGACTTGGGCTTTACCACATTCCAACCATCAGAAATTGCAAAAATCGGACTTATATTGATTTTGGCATTTTTGCTTGATAAAGACTATAAAGCCGTAACGGGCAAAATACCAAGTAAATCAGAACTTGCAAAAACTGTTTATAACTATACAGATGGCAGAGTAGTGCTTTATAAATCATTCACATCTGTTGTAGCTTACGGAATGCTCATTCTTGTATTTGCAGGTCTTGTCTATCTTGAAAATCACCTTTCAGGTACAGTTTTGCTTCTTGCAATTGGTTTTGTAATGCTCTTCTTGGGCGAAGTCAAATACAAATGGTTTGTGGTTGCGGGTGGCGCTGTGCTTATTGTTGGCGTAATTCTCATAGCAAACCCTGGTCTTCTTGAGAGCTATATGGGTGAGCGTATCACTGCTTGGCTTGATAAAGATTTTGACCCAATGGGTGCTCGTTGGCAAACAAACAATTCACTTTATGCCATTGGTTCAGGTGGATTTTTAGGAACAGGACTTGGTCAGTCAAAACAAAAGCATCTTTACGTTTCAGAACCACAGAACGACTTTATCTTTGCAATTGTCTGTGAAGAATTGGGCTTTGTGGGTGCAGCAACAATAATCGTACTTTTTGCACTTTTGGTTTATAGAGGAATTCATATAGGACTTCGTGCAAAAGACCGCTTTGGTGCATTACTCTGTATGGGTATTGCATTCCAAATTGGTATTCAGGTTGCATTAAATATAGCGGTTGTCAGTGACTTTATTCCTAATACAGGTATTTCACTTCCGTTCTTCTCTGCGGGTGGTACATCAATCTTCATTTTGCTTTGTGAAATGGGAATGCTGTTGTCAGTTTCTCGCAGTATGCGTAAAAAGGGGTAAAAAGAAATGAGAATAATGTTTGTAGCCGGTGGTACTGGCGGACACATAAATCCTGCAATAGCAGTTGCAAAAGAAATGAAAAGACTTGACCCTGCGACAGAAGTTCTCTTTGTGGGAACAGAAGGCAGAATGGAAACAAAAATTGTTCCAAAAGCAGGTTTTGATATTAAAACTGTTAAAATGAACGGCTTTTCAAGAAGTCTTTCAATAAAAGGCTTGATTGATAATGTACAGACAGTAATGCTCACTTTGAAAGCATCGGGCGTTGCACAGAAAATTATTAAAGAATTTCAGCCTGATGTTGTTGTTGGCTTCGGTGGTTATGTTACAGGCCCTGTGCTTCGCGCTGCAGCAAAAATGGGTATTAAAACTGCAATTCACGAACAGAACGCATTCCCCGGTGTAGCAAATAAAGCTCTTGCAAAAATCGTTGATAAAGTAATGCTTACATCAGAAGCTGCAGAAAAATATATGACTTGCAAAAATCCACCTGTTGTGACAGGGCTTCCCGTTCGTCGTGAAATTGTTAAAACAGATAAGGATTTTGCTCGCGCAACTCTTGGCGTAAATAATGATGATATGCTTGTGCTTTCAATGGGTGGCTCATTGGGTGCAGATGCAATCAATAACGCAGTTGTGGAAATGCTCACAACACTTAAAAATGAAAAGAATATCTGTTTCTTACACGCTACTGGCAGTTACGGTAAATGGGTGGGGGACAAACTTCAAGAAAATGGTGTAGAATTCGGTAAAGGTACAAATATCGAAATCCGTGAATATATCGACAATATGGATATCTGCTTGCCTGCTTGCGATTTGGTAATCAGCCGTGCAGGTGCTAGCTCACTTTCAGAAATTCAGGCTCTTGCAAAACCATCAATTCTCATTCCATCACCAAATGTTGCTGAGAATCATCAATATCATAATGCTATGACTCTCGCAGAAAATGGTGGCGCAATTTTAATTGAAGAAAAAGACCTTTCTGAAAAGAAAATTGCGGATATTGTTCTAGACCTTAAAAACAATCGAGAAAAACTTAACGAAATCTCTGCAAAATGTGGTGAAAAAGCAAAGCTCAATGCTCTTTCAGAAATTTGCAGAATTATAACTTCACTTAATCAATAGTTTTAACCATTTTCACATAGCTTGCATAGTATGAGATGAAGTATTTTCTCATATTAAGGGTGTGTGAAAATTGGATAAAATCGTAATAAACGGCTCAAAAAGACTTGACGGTGAAATAACCGTGCAAGGAGCAAAAAACAGCGTGTTGCCAATACTCGTCGCAACGCTTTTGACCGATGGAGTTTCGGTAATACATAATTGTCCCATCATTTCAGATGTGGATGCAACAATAAAAATTCTTTGCCATCTGGGTTGCATAGTTACCCGTGAAGGACACACAATAACAGTGGATTCAAGTGGCGTCAATAAAAATGATGTGCCTGATGAATTGATGCGCGAAATGCGTTCTTCAATTGTGTTTTTAGGTGGAATTCTCGGCAGAATGGGCAAAGCGGTGCTTTCAACCCCAGGCGGTTGCGAAATCGGACTTCGTCCAATTGATTTGCATCTCTCATCAATGCAACAATTCGGCGCAGAAATAACCAACGAAAACGGAAACATCATTTGCTCTGCTGAAAAAAACGGACTTTGTGGCACTCGCATAACCTTGTCATTTCCAAGCGTAGGTGCAACAGAAAATATTATTCTCGCTGCAACGCTTGCAAAAGGGACAACAATCATCACAAATGCAGCCCGTGAACCAGAAATCAGCGACTTGGCAGATTTCCTTAATGGTTGTGGCGCAAGAATACACGGTGCAGGGGATAGCACCATCACCATTGAAGGTGTCAATAAACTTTATCCAACCGAACACACAGTAATCCCTGACAGAATTGTGGCTTCAACTTATATGATAGCAGCTGCAGTCACAAACGGCAGAGTGTGTTTGAAAGATATAATTCCGTCCCATATAGGACCAACAATTCAACCACTTCGTGAAGCAGGTTGTGATATTGTGGTTAGTGGACGATGGGTGTGCCTTAGTGCACCACCAAGACTTAAAAGAATAAGAATAATCAGAACAATGCCCCATCCGGGATTCCCAACAGATGTTCAGGCGCAAATGATGGCGCTTACTACAGTTGCCGATGGCACAAGTGTTATTGTTGAGAATATCTTTGAAAGCAGATTTAAGCACATTGGTGAATTAATTCGATTTGGTGCAAAAATCAATGTTGAGGGTAGGGTGGCAGTAATTGAAGGAATGAGATATCTGAACGGCGCAAATGTCCGTTCAACCGATTTGCGTGGTGGCTCGGCAATGATAATCGCAGGGCTATGTGCACGGGGAATAACCGAGATTTCAGATATCTATCATATAGACAGAGGCTACGAAGAACCTGAAAAGGTGCTTGAGAGTCTCGGAGCAGATATAAAAAGGGTGAAAGAAGTTGAAAAAGACTAACAGTCAAAGCACAACCCGAAACAGTCAGATGTCGGGAAATGAGCGAATAATCAACCGAACAACCCAGAGAAGAAAAAGAAACCGACGCAAGAAATTAATCGTTCGTGCAAGTTTTGGTGCAATTTTTCTCTTGGTTGGCGTTGTTATTGTGTTGACTATGTTTTTTAATATAAATGAAATAACAATAACAGGTGACACAATTTATGCGTCCGACGAAATCATCAATGCAAGTGAAGTGAATGTTGGTGATAATCTGATTTTTGTTTCAAAAAAGAAAATCAATAATAAGGTGACCGAAACTTTGCCTTATGTTGGTTCTGTCAAAGTTAAAAGACATTTGCCAACAGGTCTTGAACTTGTTGTGACAAAAACTGATGCAACATTTGCTGTGACGCAAGATGGATATTTCACTTTGCTCAATGAAAAAGGAAAAGTTCTTGAAGTTAATACCGAGTTTATTGGTGAAAATATAACTTTGTTGAATCTTGGCAATATTATTTCTGCAAATGTTGGTCAAGATATTGAATTAGAATCAAAAGATTTGTTAGATAAACTTATAGAAGTTCAAACTGCTTGCAATGAGAGTGGGCTTAAGGATATAAGCTCAATTGATTTGTCAGATATTTACAACATAAAGCTTGTTTATCAGGGAAGAATAACTCTTGAACTTGGTGAAACAAATAAGAGTAATCTAGTAAAAAAATTGGCACTTGGTGCAAAAGCAATTGAGCATCAGAACGAAGAAAATGAGCTGTTCCGTGGCACAATAAACCTTACAGTTGATGGCAAAGGCTTCTTGTCAGAAGAAACTTCAACAACCGAAACAACAACTCTTCCGGAGAGTACAACTGTTGAATCAACAACAAATCCGGCGGCATAAATTAAAAAACTTTAAAAAACAGCAAAAAATCCATTAAATTGTAAAAAAATCTATAAATTATGTATTGCATTTATTTGTTGTTAGTGATAAAATAAACTGTAATTATATAATCCAATAGGTGTGAAATTTTCTATACATAGGAGGATGTTAAAAATGGCATTCGAAATTGATAATCGTTATGAAGACATTACAAACATTAAAGTAATCGGTGTTGGCGGTGGCGGCGGAAACGCAATTAACCGTATGGCAAAAGCAGGTATCAATGGCGTTGAACTTATTGCTATTAACACTGATAAACACGTTCTTGGTTTTTCACAGGCAACACAGAAAATCCAAATCGGTGAAAAAGTAACTTCAGGTCAGGGCGCAGGTGCTAAACCAGAAGTTGGCCAGAAAGCAGCTGAAGAAAGCCGTGACGCAATCATCGAAGCTCTCGCTGGTACTCACATGGTATTCGTTACAGCTGGTATGGGCGGCGGAACAGGTACAGGTGCTGCTCCAATTATCGCTGAAATTGCAAAAGAAAAGGGTATCCTTACAGTTGGTATCGTTACAAAGCCTTTCGCATTTGAAGGCAGCCGTCGTATGAAGCAGGCAGAAGCAGGTATCGCTGAACTCGCACAGCATGTTGACTCTCTTATCGTTATTCCTAACGAAAGACTTAAATATCTTCCAGACCAGAAGCTCACATTTGCAAACGCTTTCGCAATTGCTGATGATGTTCTTCGTCAGGGTGTAAACTCAGTTACAGAACTTATCACAATGCCACAGTTCATCAACCTTGACTTTGCTGACGTTACAGCAGTTATGAAAGATGCTGGTCATGCTCACATGGGTATCGGCCGTGCAAGTGGTAAAGATAAGGCTGAACAGGCAGCACACGATGCTATTTCAAGCCCACTTCTTGAAACAACAATCACAGGTGCAAAGGGTGTTATCATCAGCATCACAGCATCACCTGACATCACTCTTGAAGATGTTGACACAGCAGCTGGCATCATCCGTGCAGAAGCTGATGAAGATGCAAACATCATCTTCGGTGTTGCTTTCGACGACAAGCTTGACGATGAAATGATTGTTACTGTTATCGCAACAGGCTTCGGTCTTGATTCAAACGGCATGGCAAGAAAGCCAATGTCATCATTCGATATCAGCTCAAACAGCAACTTTGGCGCTGACGACGACAATATGGATGATATTCTTGACCTTTTCAAAGGCAGAAGATAATCAGATAAAAAATAATCCCCCGACACATAAGTCGGGGGATTTTTTTGTTTTAATTATAAGGTCTTAACAAATTCACAAAGTAATCTCAATTGTTTTTCATTGAGCTTTTTACAACTGTCAGCAAGCTCTTTGAAAGCGATTGGGTGTTCTTCTTTTTCGTTAAAGAATTCAGAAGGGGTGACACCTAAAAATTCGCAGATATAAAAGAAACCTTGCATTGATGGCATTGCATAATTGTTTTCAATTTTGTTGATGTAACTCTCACT
This sequence comes from Candidatus Fimenecus sp., assembly GCA_045632525.1. Classification (GTDB taxonomy): domain Bacteria; phylum Bacillota; class Clostridia; order Oscillospirales; family Acutalibacteraceae; genus Fimenecus. The sequence goes on along the minus strand of JAZQWV010000028.1, from coordinate 7,309 downwards.
TTGCCCAAGTGATAAGCTCATATCTCTTGCAGAAACGCCTTTTTCTTGACGAAGCTCGGCAAGTCTTTTTGGAAAACCTTCATAAATCATATATGTTGCACCTCCAACATATCATTAAAATCTCTATCTATCTTAATTATAAAGCATAGTTTTCCAATTCTATATCTTATTAAGAAATGTTTTAAAAACTGCAAATAATTCTATGCAATAATTATTCACTAAAATTATTGTAATATTCAAAAATATGTGCTATGATAACCTTAAGAAAAGGGGGGGGTTGGTTATGTTTGGTAAATTTAACATTACTAACGAAGAATATATTTCAGCATTAACTGAAATAAATGATGTTGTACCTGAAAATTGGTTTGTTGCCGTAAACAAGGGCAAAGATGAAAAGGTGAATCGTGGTTTTCTTATAAACGATACGGATGATACAATTCAACTTATCCCAATTAAAAAAATAAATAAAACATACATAATTGATAAAGAAAATATACTTGCTTATTCCAAAAGTGACGATATAAAATCTATTGTTGTTGTGGTTGATGATACCCATAGCCATTTGAAGATTTGTCTTAATGATGGAACTTTTTATAATCTAAAAATTCCTAAATTCTTTGTGACCAAAGAGAGAAAAAACAATTTTAAGATTTTTAGAAAAGAGTACAAGAAACAATCTAAAAAAGCACAATTATTGAATAATATTTATAATATTGCATATGTTGTATTCTTTATTTCAGCATTGACAATAACATTATTAACAACAATACCAAATGATACTATGTTATATAAACATTATCAATATGCAGAAGATTTGAAACAAACAGTTAATAGTGGATATTTTGACGAATATATGGCAGTAACTTTAGAACAATATCCACATAGTGATTTAGAATTTGAAAGTGATGTTTATACAGTAACTCACGGAAAATTACGATTGAATCTTCCGTTAGACTGCAAATTGAATAAAGAAGCATCTTTAGAAGATTCAACAGATAATGGTTTTGCCACTTATACAACGGACTTGGAAGAAAAAAAGGCTTTAAGTGTAATGATTGACTCTCAGCCTATTGATTTTTCTAATAACAATATTGAAGGGTATGCGGAGTTAATAGATACTCTTAGAGATACTGCAATAAAAGAATTTGGTGTTTCATTGGATAATCACTACAATCTTACAAAAGCTATGTGGCAGATGAATTCGCTTGAAGATAATATAAATTATTTCAGTCGAAATGAAGTGGCACTATATAGATTTATGCTTGTTATGAAAATGACCATGAGTAGTGGAGTGAATAACTATTATGAGATAAATACTCCGTCATATTGTGGTTTTGTTAGCGTTAGAAATATTGGTGATAGTGATTCAACGATAGTGAATTTAGATGCATTTTCTTACGAAAATCTTAATGAGAGTTATCAAATAACCGTTTTTGTGAGAAATGGTAATATAAATGATGCTTTTAAAATTATAAACTCTGTTGAATTTGTGACAGAATAAAACTAACCCCCGTAGAATAATCTACGGGGGTTTAATATTTATTATTTATAATGAAAAATCTTCTGGGCTATATTCCTGTAACTCAATAGGTCTTCTTGGTTGTCTTTTCAAAACATCATAAGAGAATTTTTTGCAAGCAAAGTCCTTTTCAACAACGCCCTTTTTCTTGCAAAGCACAGTTTCACCGTCAGGGGATAACTTGCCGTGTGCACAATATGAGCAAGATGGGGATATTTCTTTTTTATTAAGCAATTTTTTCATTTTTATCACCAATGTTATTTTAACATACTTTTCTTTTACTATCAATATCAAAAATCATTATTATACACATAACAATAACCGTGAAAAATGCAGGCACCGAAACCGAAAACGGCATAACACCCGAAACTTTTTGAACACTTGTTTCAATGTCAATAGGAAAAGCCATCAAAAGCAGATAACAAATCAGTGCAGACAACGCCCCGTTTATAACTCTACCCGTGAAAAATCTTATGTATTTAAGTCCTGTGGCACGAATAAAAGAATACACCTGACAATGCACACAAAATCCACCAAACCCAATAATTGCAGTAATAATGGGTAGTGTGGATTTTCCTGCTATCTGTGAGCATCCCTTTGTCACTTCAAGAAACGAAACGAAAGCAGTATAAACATTGTCACCTAAATTCATTTGCCTGATGCATTCGGTAATAGCACTAAAAAGAATAACCCACGCACAAATCGAAAGTATGGAATTAACATTATCACTCACTGACGAAGACAACGCCAAAAGTGGACTTTGCCCATAGGTTTTATTGTTCGATTTAATCTCATTACCATCATCAAAAAAACGCGAAAGAATACCAAGAATTATTGATGACATACAAAGCGAAATAAACATAATAACTCCCGCTTTGCTACTGCCAAGCATACCAACACCAACTGCTGTAATAATAAAAGCGGGGCCACCGTTGACGCAAAACATACAAAGCCGTTGCGCCTGATTTTTGGTAATTCTTCCGTTTTCATAAAGCATAGCGGTCATTTTTGTACCAACGGGAAAACCACCAATAAGTCCCATAAAAATAACAGAAACCGAGCATTCATTTTGTTTAAATAAAAATTTTGTTATTGGTGCAAGTGCTTTGTAAATGGGCGAAAGCACATCAGATTTGATTATATATGACGACAATACCATAAATGGAAAAAGCGATGGCAAAATAGTATAAAAACATATTTGCAAACCACTTGTGATGCCACTACTCACGGCATAAGGCATTGAAAAAAGCAGATAACAACTGACAAAAATCCCCATAAAAGATAAAAGATTTCTTCTCAAAATCGTTTTGAACATTATCTCACATCCCAATATAAATATATTGAAATCTTTGAGTTATAATGAATTATTTTCACCCGATTTCATATAATTGTATGAATCGAGGTGTATTTTTTTGTCACAGAGAAAGAAACCAAAAGAGAAAAAGCATTTGCAGTTACCAGAGTTGCTCTCTGACGAGCCAAAGCTTGAAACTCTTGGAAATCGCGAAATAATAGTTGAAGGGTGCAAGGGGATTGCCGAATACAGCGAAAATCTGATTAAACTCAACACAGGTACATTGATAATGGGCTTTTCAGGTGAAGACTTGCTAATTCAATCCTTTGATAACGGCGTTGCTGTCATTAAAGGCGTAATCGCAGAAATAACTTTTGTTACATAGGTGAAAATATGTTTATAATTGAACTTATTAGATGGCTTTTTGGCTATATAAATTTCAAAGCCGTTGATGGATTTCCTGATAGATTTATAAATCTTTGCACAAAAAATCAAATTCCACTTTGGAATATCAAAAATATGGGTGGAAAATTAAGCGCAAGCACAACAATACAGGGCTATCTTAATATTCGTGACTCTGCAAAAAAATCGGGTATGAAAGTACGCGTCACAGAGAAAAAAGGACTCATATTTTTCCTTAAAAAGCATAAAAAACGCGTGGGTATTGCCATTGGTGCATCAATTTGTGTTGTGATTTTTACAATTCTATCGCAGTTTGTGTGGAATATCTCAGTTGTGGGCAATGACACTCTTGAAACGGATTTTATATTGAGCGCATTTGAAGATTACGGGATAAAAGTTGGCACAAGAATAACAAAAGAACAAATGCAAAATGCATCAGAAAAAGCGGTGATAGACATCGACAAACTCTCTTGGGCGACAATAAATCAAAAAGGCACAGTTTTGGTTATTGAAGTCCGCGAGCGACAAGAAGCACCACCGATGTATGACAATTCAAAGCCTACCAATTTGGTCGCAAAAGAAGACGGAGTTATTGTGGGGTTTGATATTCTTTATGGCAATGCTGAAATAAAAATTGGCTCTGCTGTGTCAAAAGGTGATTTGCTCATTAGCGGAATCGCAAAACACCCTGATGGAAGTGAGTCGCTTATTCACGCCGATGGTCATGTGAAAGCTCATGTGAAAAAGACTAATATGACTGATACAACAAAAATGAATTGCTATAATCTTAAAAACGAAAGAAGACGAAAATCTGTTTTCTTTTTTGGCTTGAAAATTCCCTTTGGTAAAAAAGTTCCAAATACTTTCTATTCTTTACACAATTCTTTTTTAGAAAGTGATGAAATGCTTTTGCCGTTGGGAATAATAACAGAGTATGGTGCAGAATATGCGAGTGAAAAATGCCAACTTTCTGAAAATTTGCAAAATAAAGTCGCACTTTATAATAATGCTTTGTATGTACGCGAAATTTTAGATTATTGCGATATAAAAATGTCTTATGCAACTGCAAATGCAACAGAATATGGTCAGGAATATTCGTTTTTTGCCGAGTGCGAGCAAGAAATTGGCGTTTTACAGGAAATTTATGTAGAAAAAACTAATGACATTGCATAAAAATTGTGTTATAATATGTTAAATATTGCTAAAATTTTTTAGTGAATTGAAAAATAGGTGATTAAGGATTGTTTGAACAGATTATCAATGTTGACAGAATGGAACAAGCTGTGAGCCTTTTCGGAAGTTTTGACGAAAATGTAAAACTCATTGAGGCTCAATATAATGTTAAGATTATCAGTCGTGGTTCAGAGCTTAAAGTCAGTGGCGAAGCCGAAAGCGTTTCAAAAGCCGTGAGAGCAATTAACGGACTTTTAATGCTTATTAATCGTGGTGAAGCCTTGTCAGAGCAGAATGTGCGATATGTGCTTTCTCTTGTGAACGATGGCAATGATGACCGACTTTCTGAAATGACGGGGGACTGTGTTTGCATCACAGCAAAAGGCAAACCAATCAAACCTAAAACATTGGGTCAAAAGAAATATCTTGAAAGTATAAAAAACAATACAATCACTCTTGGTGCAGGCCCTGCGGGTACAGGTAAAACTTATCTCGCAGTTGCAATGGCTGTCAATGCATTCCGTGCAAAAGAAGTCAACCGTATTATTTTAACTCGTCCCGCAGTTGAAGCAGGTGAGAAACTTGGTTTTCTCCCCGGTGACTTGCAACAGAAAGTTGACCCATATTTAAGACCACTTTACGATGCTCTTTTTGATATGTTGGGTGCAGAGAGTTTTCAACGCTATCAAGAGCGTGGCAGCATTGAAGTAGCACCACTTGCATATATGCGTGGTCGAACACTTGACGATAGTTTCATAATCCTTGACGAAGCTCAGAATACAACTCGCGAGCAAATGAAAATGTTCTTAACTCGTTTAGGTTTCAATTCAAAAATCGTTGTAACGGGTGATATAACTCAAATTGACTTGCCCGACGGCAAAAAGTCAGGTCTTGTTGAAGCAATGAAAATACTTAAGGGTATTGACGACATTGCAATTAATCAATTTACAGAAAAAGATGTGGTAAGACACCGTCTTGTTCAAGATATTATCAAAGCTTATGAAAAGCAGGAAATGAGGCAAAAGAAATGAACGAGAAATTAAGAGTAATAATTGACAATCAACAAAATGTAATGAAAATTCCAACAGGCGTAAGAATGCTTGTGCGCCGTTGCTGTAAAGCAGTGCTTGCAAATGAAGGGTTTGCAGATTCAGCAGAAATCAGCGTAACCTTTGTTGATGATGACACAATTCACGAGCTTAACAAAAAACACAGAAATATTGATAAAAGCACAGATGTGCTCTCATTCCCAATGGGTGAGAATGGTGAATATGATGTAAATCTCGATACAGGTGCAAAGGTGCTTGGTGATATTATCATTTCAATTGAGCATGCTTATGCACAGGCAGAAAAATATGGACATACATTACAACGAGAAATCGGATTTTTAACAGTTCATTCACTTCTTCATCTCTTGGGCTATGACCACGAAAACGGTGGACTTGAAGCAGTTAAAATGAGAGAAAAAGAAGAAGCGGTTCTCACAAGAGTAGGTCTCAAACGTAACGGTAGCTATTACTTCGATGAGGAATAATATGAAAGCATTATTAAAAGGTTTCGGATACGCTTTTAATGGCATATTCATAGCACTCAAAAAAGAGAGAAATTTAAGAATACATACTGTTTGTATGATTTATATGTATTTCTTCTTGTTTTTCTTTGATTTCTTTGAAATCACGAGAACAGAACTTGCTATAATTTTTCTGGCAAACGGACTTGTAATCGGTGGCGAACTGATAAATACAGCAGTTGAAAAAGCTGTGGATTTATATGGTGAAGAGCATACAGAATTGGGCAAAATCGCAAAAGATTGTGCAGCGGGCGCTGTGCTCATATTTGCAATTTTTTCTGTGCTTTGTGGTGTTGCTATTATGTATCAACCAAAAGCATTTGAACTTTTATTCACTTACTTTTTGGACAACCCATTGAGTATCGTGCTCTTTGCAGTTTCAGTAGTAATTTTTACAATTTTTATATTTTTCGGATTTGGAAGGAAAAAGAAATAAATGAATACACCAAAAACAGCTTTTATAGCAATTGTAGGCAAAGCCAATGTTGGCAAATCTTCAATTCTTAATAAACTTTTAGGAACAAAAATTGCAATTGTTTCTTCAAAACCACAGACAACAAGAACAAGAATTATGGGTGTCTTAACAACTGACGATAATATTCAGTTGGTGTTCACAGATACACCAGGTTTTCATAAGCCAAAAACAAAGCTTGGCGAAAAAATGGTCAAGGCAGTAAGCGACAGTATCGAAGGTGTTGACGCTTGTCTTTTGGTTGTTGAGCCGGATGGCGATTTAAACCCTGCTGAGCTTGAGCTTATTGAAAAAATCAAAAAGGGTAAAAACCCTGCAATTCTTGCAATCAATAAAATTGATACAGTTAAAGAAAAAGAAAATCTTATTTCACGAATTGCTCAGATGACAGAATATTATGACTTTGATGCAATTGTTCCTGTCTCTGCACAGAATGGTAGTGGAATCAAAGAACTTTTAGAAGAACTTAAAAAGTTATCATTTGAATCAGAGCACTTCTTCCCAGAAGATACACTTACAGACCAACCTGAAAGAGTGTTGGCAGGTGAAATTATCCGTGAAAAAATGCTTCGTCTTTTAGATAAAGAAATTCCACACGGCACTGCAGTAAGCATTGAAAAAATGCGTGAGCGCAGTGACGGAATTATGGATATTGAAGCAACAATTTTCTGCGAAAGAGATAGTCACAAGGGTATTATCATCGGCAAAGGTGGCGCAATGCTTAAAAAGATTTCCACCTATGCTCGTCAGGATATGGAAAACTTTTTCGGTTGCAAAATCAATCTTCAATGCTGGGTGAAAGTCAAAGAAGGCTGGCGCAATCGCGAAGGACTTATTCATAATTTTGGATTAGATTAATTTACCAATAAACTTTATTTT
>JAZQWV010000027.1:0-23299 GCA_045632525.1 Candidatus Fimenecus sp. | reverse complement strand
CTGCATCAGGGTCTGCATCAGGGTTTGCGCTATAAACATAAATCATAGCACCTGTTGATTCAACGCCTGCTTCATTTGCTTCAATTACAACATATTCGTTACCGTTTGTTGATGTAAGTGCACCCTTAAGGTCTGTAAGTGCATTACCATCTGGGTTCTGGTCGAGTGTATCGATACCATAGATGATACCTGCGAATTCGCCGTTGTTTGTGTTGTTGGTATCAATTACTACATACTCTGCATATTCAAATTCATCCGACGATTTTACTACGAGTGTTGGTTGTTCAACAGTTCCACCAATTTTTACACTTGTTGTACCCATAGCCAAATCAATCTTCTCAATATTTTCTGGAATTGAATTGATTGTTCTGCCGTTTGTTGTAGCGCCAAAATAAAGCATACCTTTGACATTTTCGCTTGTTTTTACTGATTCTTGGATTACTTTTACTGCAGCATTTCCTGAAACTTCTGTCTTCGCAGTAATTTTAAAAGTAAGAACAACTTCGTTTTCTATTGACTCTGCTACTTCTTTATTTGCACCACCAATGTATGTTACAAGAACAAAGCCGAACTTATCAGAATCAATTTCAGTATTTTCATAAATTTTTTCTGTATCAACGCTCTGACTTTCAGTCGTTGTACTTGCAACAGCATATTCTGTGAGTGTTGCTGTCGCTTCACCCACATCAACCAATGTTTTATCATAAAAAACAGGAATAGACATTGTTGCAACAGAGAAATTTGTTGTCGCTTTAACTGAAATTGTTGCCGATTCACCTGCAAGAAGTTCAGTTTTGTCAGATTCTACATAAATATCAACTGTTTTTGCATTTGCAACTGATGTTACAATTATCGTTGTTATCAAAAGCGCAAACACCAAAACAAAAGATATTATTTTTGACTTTTTGTTTTTCATATATTATCACCTTTTTAAAGGTCTTTTTTTCATTCTATCATTTATTTTTTTAAAGTCAATCTTTATTGCTTTATTCAGCAATCTTCTTGATTACATCAATAAATTGTTTTTCTTCACTAAGCTCAATTGCGCCCTTATCAACAAGTGCAGCGTTTTTAGGATTAATTGGAAGTTTTGCGAGAACAGGAATATTGAGTTCTTTTGCAACTTCGTCAATTTTGCTTTCACCATAAATACTGTGCTTTTTGCCACAATCAGGACATTCAAAATAGCTCATATTCTCAACAAGACCGAGAATTGGAATATTCATCATCTTTGCCATATTAACTGCTTTTTTAACAATAAGAGTAACCAAATCCTGTGGTGTTGTAACGATTACGATTCCATCAACAGGGAGTGATTGGAAAACTGTAAGTGGCACATCACCTGTTCCAGGAGGCATATCAACAAACATAAAGTCAACATCGCCCCAGATAACTTCTTGCCAGAATTGTTGAATTACCCCTGAAATAACTGGACCACGCCACACAACTGGTTGGTCTTCTTTTTCAAGAAGCAAGTTGACACTCATCACTCTTGTGCCCATTTTTGAAATCATTGGGAACATTCCATCTTCTGTGCCTTCAGCATTGCCATGAAGACCAAAAGCCTGTGGAATTGATGGGCCTGTAATATCCGCATCAAGAATTGCTGTTTGATAACCCATTGTCTGTGCTGTAACTGCAAGCATTGATGTTACAAGACTCTTACCAACGCCACCTTTACCACTTACAACGCCTATTACTTTTTTTACACTGCTCATTGAGTTAAGTGGAGTGTGTAAATCTTTCTTTTTGCTATCGCAGTTTGATGAACAACTGCTACAATTTCCACTACATTCGCTCATTTTATATAACCTCTTTTCAAGATAGATAATAATTAACTAATCGTTTATTTGCCTACACAAAATTGTGCAAATATTTCATTAACAACCAATTCAGTTGCTTTTTCACCTGTTAAAACCATTAAATTTTCAATGGCTGAATCAAGACAAACTGTAACCGCATCCATTGTTAGACCAAGATTCAATGCGTTTTCTGCATCATAAAGTGCTTCAAGTGCTTTTTTGCAACATTCGCATTGACGCTCGTTGACAACTGCAACTGCAGATGTATCAAAATCTGCTGTTCCTAAAAGCGCTTCAACCGCTTTTGCAAGGTCATCTTTTCCTATACCCTTTTTAGCTGAGATAAAAACTGTCTGTGAGAAATTCTTTTCAATTTCACCGTTTAGATGGTTTTTGTCTAAGTCGGTTTTATTGATAATTCCAATTGCTTTTTTACCTTTGCAAAGGTCTATGAGTCGTCTGTCAGAATCGTTCAATTCTCGACTAGCATCAAAAACTGCAAGAACTAACTCAGCGTTTTCAAGTCTTTTAACTGCTCTGTCAACGCCAATACTTTCAACAAGGTCATCTGTTTCACGAACACCTGCTGTATCTGCAAGTCGAAGAGTAATTCCACCCACATTTACAGTATCTTCAACAATATCTCTTGTTGTACCTGCAATTTCAGTAACAATTGATTTTTCTGTGCCTGAAAGCAAATTCATAAGTGTTGATTTGCCAACATTCGGGCAACCCACAATGGCAGTATCAACACCTTCCATAATAATTTGCCCTGTCGAGAAGTCTTTTATAAGTTTTTCAAGACTTGTTATACTTATTTCAATATGCTCTTTAAGGTTGTTGTCTGACAAATCTTCAATTTCTTCATAAGGATAATCAACCCAAGCAGAAAGAAGAGCCAAATCATAAACTAATTTATCAGTAATATCTTTGATTTCTTTGAAAAGTCTTCCTTCCAATACACCGAGAGCAATTTTTTCCGCTTGCTCACCCTGTGCAGAAATCACATTCATAACGGATTCGGCACTTGACAAATCCATTTTACCATTTAAGAAAGCTCTTTTTGTAAATTCACCTGCTTCTGCAGGCACTGCACCTGCTTGAAAAGCAGATTTAAGCACTTTGTCTGTTACAAAAAGTCCGCCATGGCAAGAAATTTCAACAACATCTTCGCCTGTATAACTTTTTGGTGCTCTGAAAAGAAGAGCAACAACTGTATCAATGTCACTTTTTTCGTCGTGGGCTTTACCATAAAGAGCGGAATAACCATCTATTTCACAAAGTTTTTTCCCACCAAATGAAGAAAAAATTTTATCACCAATTTTAATAGCATCTTCGCCAGAGATTCTAACAACACCGATACCACCCGGTGCTCTGCCAGTTGAGATTGCTGCTATTGTGCTCATTTTTCTTCACCTGCTTTGCTCTTACGTAAATCTTTAAAAAACTTTGTAAGTATTCCGGAACATTCTGTTTCTAAAATTCCACCCTCATACTGTGGTTTGTGAGTAAAATTCATATCAAAAAGCTGTGCTGCCGAAACAACAGCACCATTTTTCATATCTTTTGCACCGAAATACACATTTTTGATTCTTGAATTTATTATTGCGCCTGCACACATTGGGCATGGCTCCAATGTAACATACATATCGCAATGCCACAAACGCCAGCCACCAAGTTTCGCGCAAGCCTCATTTATTGCTTCTATTTCGGCATGATGCAAAGCGTTTTTAACAGTTTCACGCTTATTTCTGCCTTCGCCGACTATTTCGCCATTACAAACAACGATTGCACCAACGGGCACTTCGCCTTCATCTGCTGAAAGTTTTGCCAAATTCAGCGCATAGTTCATATAATATTCTTTATTCATACTTAGGATTTTGAAATACTTGTGAGTGTTGTAACAACCATAAGAATAACTGCAATAATCATTGGTATATTAACAAACACGGAATTCACTTTTTGTACTGTGTTCAACGAATCCACACCTTTTGCAAGTTTAACTTTATAATTCATTGAACGATATTTATTAAATGCAAAAATTCCTGCAACTGTCATAAAACCAAGGGTTGCAAGTGTTAAAACATTTGCTGTTGCCACGCTGAAATTACTGTCAAATGCCGTAATCATTACAGAATAGAAATTATTTAAGAAATGTAAAATAATTGACGGCCAAAGACTACCTGTTGCAACCATAACATAACCAAAATAAATTCCAGCAACAACTGTATAAGGAATTTGCACCATATTGCCGTGAAGAAGTGAAAAAATTACAGCTGATACAACAATTGCAAAGCCATCACCAAATCTGCGTAATGGTTGAAGAAGAACACCACGAATTGCAACTTCTTCTAAAATGGCAGGGATTATTGCAACAAACAATGTCATAAACAAGAAGTCTTTGACATTTGTAACAGCCATATCTTCCATTCCACTTGTAAAGTCAACACCCATTAAACTCTGAACCATTAAAGAAATAAAGTTTATGAGAAAAGTTGAAAGTAAAGTGAGTGGTAAAAATGCAACAACTAAATATATTGATGCTTTTGTGTTATAGGTTGTACCCATTGGAAGAATTCCTGTAATTTTCTTTTTTCTCAACACAATATATGTTGCCAAAAATGGTAACCCAATAAACAAAAGAGTTGCAATTGCAGAGAATGCCCAAGCTCCTAAGCCATTTTCATAAACAAATTCCAAGTCCAAGGAAGTTTTTGAATTTAAAAACGCTACAAAAAAGCCAATCAAAGTTGACATAACAAAATATACAACTATTGAAAATCCGCAAAGAGCCCCTATTGTTTTGAGAATTTTTTTATCGTTATTCTTCTCTTGTTGCTTTAGGAAATATTCATTTGTATTTTGTTCTGTTCTATAACCATAGGGTTGATAGCTATCAACCCTATTATTAAAATTATTATTTTCCATTGAAAATCCTTAATAAATAAAAATTTATGTTTAGTTTTTATTTAATAACATCAAGTGCTGTTGTTCTTTCTTCAGGAAGTTTAATGTTTGTTTCGCCATAAAGTTCCATTTGAAGTTTTTGTGCAACCAATGGATAATCGATTATCCAAATCCATGCAGTTGATGAAGATGTATAACTGCGACGAGCATCATCTGTTGGCATTGTTACTTCGCTTATTTCATATTTTGCCCATCCTTCTGTTACTGCTTTTGTTGCATAAGAAAGAATATCTTTCTTTGGAATATTTGTTCTAACATTTGCAAGAACAACATCAAAGACTCCGTTTATATCAGAAAGTGATGCGTTTACACATTTATCAATAAGAGCATTTACAACCTGACGCTGACGAGCAACACGGCTAACATCACCGTCTTTGTCGCTATATCTTACTCTACAGAATCCAAGAGCCTGTGCACCAGTTAAATTTATAACACCACCAGATGTTTGTGTAATAGGCTGCTCTTTTTTATAATTCAAATCTTTATTTATATATGGAATAACATGTTTTGGCACATCAACTTTAACGCCACCTAAAACATCAATTACTTCTTGGAATGAATCAAAGTCAACAAGTGCATATCCATCGATTTCAATCTTATAATCATTTTCGATTGTTTCTACAAGATATGGTGCTCCACCATTTGCACAAGCAGCATTAAGTTTACCATAACTATCAAACTGGTCCATATAAGTATAACTATCGCGCATAAATGAAACCAATTTAATCTTTTTATTTGCTTTGTCAATTGACACCAACATCATAACATCGGTATTACCTTTATCTGTCACTGATGCTCTTCCTGATTCAGTTGCAGATGCGTCACTACCAATAAGCAAAACATTGAGAACATTTTTATTACTCATTTTTTCGCCACCGTTAGTAGCCCAGTTTTTAAGAATTTCTCTGAAACTGTTGCCTGTTGCATCATCCATTTCAGCAAATTCGATTTTTTCATCATCAACAAATTCTTGATTTGGCGCGATTGTTGTCTGCTCGGTATCGTAATCAATTCTGTTAAGTTTATCGTTTACATACCAGATTGCAAAACCACCAACAAATAAGAAAAACGCCAAAAGAATGCAAAGTATAATTACAAGAGTTTTCTTTTTCTTGCTCATTGGTTTCTTTTCTTTTTTAACAGTATTTTCAGTCACTTCGGCTGATACTTTTTTCTCGTTGTTTTCCATAAAATCTCTTTCCTTTCACACCGAAAAAATTATTCTTCGCCTTTAACTTCTGTTTCAATATTCTCGGTTTCTTCAACTTCTTCGTCTTCTTCATGTGCTGCGAGAGAAATTGTTACAACCTTTTCACCGTCTTTTGTCTTCATAAGGATAACACCCTTTGAAGGACGATTACATTCTCTAACTTGTTCTGCAGGAAGACGGATAATAATACCGTCAGAAGAAATCATGATGATATCTTGATTTTCTTCTACCATTTCTACTGCACAAACTTCACCGTACTGTTCAGTATGATAGTTAGTAAGACCTTTACCGCCACGGTTCTGAACACGATAGTTTGAAACATCACTTCTTCTGCCGTAACCTTTTTCGCTGATTGTAAGAACTTTACCTTCGTCACCGAAAATAACCATACCTACAACTTCGTCACCCTCTGAGAGAGTAATTGCACGAACACCACGAGCAGTTCTACCGATTGCACGAGCATCATTTTCATCAAAACAGATACTCATACCATTGCGAGTTGCAACCATAAGTTTCTGTTCACCGTCAGTAAGCTTAACCCAACGAAGTTCGTCACCCTCGTCAAGATTAATTGCAATAATACCACTCTTACGGATATTTTTATATGCATCAAGTTCTGTTCTCTTGATAACACCATTCTTTGTAGCCATACAGAGATAGTATTTATCTTCACCAAAGTCAGGAACACGAAGCATTGCAGTAACTTTTTCATCAGCGGTAATCGGAAGAATATTAACGATATTCATACCTTTGCTTGTTCGTGTACCTTCAGGGATTTCATAACCTTTAAGTCTGTACATCTTACCTTCTGATGTGAAGAAGAGAATATAATCGTGTGAAGAACAGATAAACATGCTTTCTGCATAATCTTCTTCACGACGGCTCATACCCTTGATACCCTTACCGCCACGACGCTGTACCTGATAAGTTTCAACAGGCTGACGCTTGATGTAACCCATCTTTGTAAGAGTGAATACGCAATCTTCTTCTGCGATAAGGTCTTCAATATCAACTTCACCAAGAACATTTGAAATTTCTGTTCTTCTGTCGTCACTATATTTTTTACCAATAGCAGAGAGTTCATCCTTTAAGATTTCTTTAACCTTTGTTTCTGAACCGAGAATTTCAAGATATTCTGCAATTTTTAATCTTAATTCGTCGCGTTCAGCAATAATCTTCTGAATTTCAAGACCTGCAAGTTGTCCAAGACGGAAAGCAACGATTGCAGATGCCTGTGGGTCGTCAAAGTCGAATTTTTCCATAATTGCAACTTTTGCTTCTGCCTGACCACCCTTACAACCACGGATTGTTGCGATAATTTCATCAACAATATCAATAGCGCGAGCAAGACCTTCAAGAATGTGCTCTCTTGCCTGAGCTTTGTTAAGGTCATATTGTGTTCTTCTTGTGATAATTTCGCACTGGAACTTGATATATTCTTCAATAATCTGTTTGAGTGTAAGAATTTTTGGTTCACCGTTAACAAGTGCCAACTGAATGATACCATAAGAAATCTGAAGTTGTGTCATTTGATACAACTGATTAAGTACAACCTGTGGGTTAGCATCACGCTTAAGGTCAATAACTATTCTCATACCGCCACCACGTTTTGATGAATAGTCGTTGATATCAGAAAGACCTTCAATTCTCTTATCCTTGTGTAAATCAGCAATTGATTCAATAAGTCTTGCTTTATTTACCTGATAAGGAAGTTCAGTAATAATAATCTGGAAACGTCCGTTTTTCTCGTTTTCAACAATTTCAGCACGACCACGAAGTGTAATCTTACCACGACCGGTAGCATATGCAGCACGGATACCGCTTCTGCCCATAATAATACCGCTTGTCGGGAAGTCAGGTCCTTTGATATGTTCCATAATATCCTCAAGCTCTGCTTCAGGGTTATCAATTACACAACAGATACCGTCAATCAATTCACCAAGGTTATGTGGTGGAATATTTGTAGCCATACCAACAGCAATACCTGTTGAGCCGTTAGCCAAAAGATTTGGATATCTTGATGGAAGAACTGTTGGCTCTTTAACACGGTCATCATAGTTAGTTGTAAAATCAACTGTGTCTTTATCAATATTTGTGAGCATTTCAAGAGCGATTTTACTCATTCTTGATTCTGTATAACGGTATGCAGCAGGTGGGTCACCGTCGACTGAACCGAAGTTACCGTGACCATCAACAAGAATATATCTCATTGAGAAATCCTGTGCAAGACGAACCATTGCATCATAAACAGATGCGTCACCGTGTGGATGGTAACGACCGAGCACTGAACCGACTGTGTCAGCGCACTTACGATGTGGTTTGTCAGGATAAAGTGAATTTTCATACATTGTATAAAGAATTCTTCTGTGAACAGGTTTTAAACCGTCACGCACATCAGGAAGTGCACGGGATGTAAGAACAGCCATTGAGTAGCTAAGGAATGACTCTCTCATTTCCTTGTTAATCTCAACATTTATAATATTTTGTTCTTCAAGTGGTGTGTAGCCACCTAAATTTGGATTACTAATTTTACTCATTTTTTTACCTCTTAAATGTCAAGATTCTTAACATACTTTGCATTTTTCTCAATAAACTCACGACGAGGCTCAACCTTGTCACCCATAAGAATTGAGAATGTTTCGTCTGCTTCCATAGCATCTTCAAGTGTTACTCGAAGCATTGTTCGAGTTGCAGGGTCCATTGTTGTTTCCCACAACTGTTCAGGGTCCATTTCACCAAGACCCTTATATCTCTGAACGTCACAATTTGCACCCATTTCTTCAAGAAGAGCATCTCTTTGTTCATCAGAGAAAGCATATTCATGGCGCTTACCCTTACTGATTTTGAAAAGTGGTGGTTGAGCGATATAAATAAATCCACCATCAATCAAATCTCTCATATATCTAAAGAAGAATGTGAGAAGAAGTGTTCTGATATGCTGACCATCGACGTCGGCATCGGCCATAATAACAATTTTATGATAACGAAGTTTTTCGATATTAAATTCTTCACCGATACCAGTGCCAAGTGCTGTAACAACAGGTGTTAATTTGTCGTTACCGATAACCTTGTCAATTCTTGCCTTTTCAACGTTGAGCATTTTACCCCAAAGTGGAAGAATTGCGTGAATTCTGTTATCTCTGCCTTCTTTAGCAGAACCACCCGCAGAGTCACCTTCGACGATGAAAATTTCAGTATTTTCAGGATTTTTATCAATACAGTCTGCAAGTTTACCAGGAAGTGAATTGCCTTCAAGTGCTGATTTTCTTCTTGCACTATCTCTTGCTTTTCTTGCAGCTTCACGAGCGCGAGATGCATCAAGTGCTTTATTGAAAATTGCCTTTGCAGCCTGTGGATTTTCTTCAAAATATGTCATAAGCTTTTCATACATCATCTTTGACACGATTGTCTGCATTTCAGTATTACCGAGCTTACCTTTTGTTTGTCCTTCAAA
This sequence comes from Candidatus Fimenecus sp., assembly GCA_045632525.1. GTDB lineage: Bacteria > Bacillota > Clostridia > Oscillospirales > Acutalibacteraceae > Fimenecus. The sequence goes on along the minus strand of JAZQWV010000027.1, from coordinate 13,866 downwards.
TTCTGCTTCTGTAAGTTTTACGCTGATAACAGCTGTAAGACCTTCACGGACATCATCACCTGAAAGGTTTTTATCGTTATCCTTTAAGAGTTTGAACTTTCTGCCGTATTCATTGAATACACGAGTGAGTGCAGTTTTGAAACCGTTTTCGTGAGTACCACCGTCGATTGTACGAACACCGTTAGCGAAACTCAAAATAATTTCATTGTAACCATCGTTATATGAGATTGAAACTTCTGCACTTCTGTCACCGCTAACAGTTGTGAAATGCATAATATCATCTGTTACAGGTGTAAGACCACGACTTGTGTTGATATAATCAACGAATGATTTAATACCACCCTCATAGCAGAATTCTTCTGTTACGATATTTTCTTCGTCGCGTTTATCTGTGAGTGTAATTGAAAGACCAGCATTGAGGAATGCCTGTTCACGAAGTCTTCTTTGTAAAACTTCATATTCATAAACAGTTGTTTCTGTGAAAATTTCAGGGTCAGCCTTAAATTTAATAAATGTACCTGTTTCTTCTGTGTCACCTATGACTTTAAGGTCTGTAACAATGTTACCTCTTTCAAATCTCTGATGGTGAACATGGCCATTCTGACTAACTTCTACTTCAAACCATTCAGAAAGAGCGTTTACTACTGATGAACCAACACCGTGCAAACCACCTGAAACCTTATAACCACTACCGCCGAATTTACCACCTGCGTGGAGAACTGTCAAAACAACAGTAACCGCAGGAAGTCCTTGTTGTTCATTGATACCAACAGGAATACCACGACCATTGTCGCGTACTGTAATAATATCATCAGGTAAAATCTCAACTTCAATGTGAGTACAATAACCTGCAAGTGCTTCGTCGATTGAGTTGTCAACGATTTCATAAACCAAGTGATGAAGTCCTTTAGGACCTGTTGAACCGATATACATACCCGGTCTTTTTCTAACTGCTTCAAGTCCTTCAAGAACCTGAATAGCAGACGCGTCGTATGTTTCAGTTACGACCGTGTCCATAACTTCTTGTTCTTCAATGTTTTTAATTTGGTCGCTCATTTTTTTCCTCCGTCAAAACTTTGACTTTTAAATATTTGCCTTTAATCTTTTAAATATTGTTGATGTGTTAAATGGTGAGATATAAACTTTTCTGTCATCATCTTTTGTTGTAACTACAAAGGATTTTGGTAATTCTTCAAAAGACACAGTTATACATTCACCTTTTTTAGAAGCCGTGTTTATATATTCTCTTGTTGATTTCATAACAGTTGTATTATCAAGGTCAAAGATGCCTAAAATATCTTTGTCCAAAATAACTGTATCTTGACCAATATTCAAATACATCAGTCCACCGCTTTTCCGTTTTCTATCTTAAATACTTTACCTGCGTGAAGACGAGAAATAGTCTCTTTTTCGCAACAAGTAATGAAAACTTGTTTTCCTGTCATTTTATTAAGAATATAGTTTTGTCTTGTACTATCAAGCTCACTCATAACATCGTCAAGCAAAATTATTGGATGCTCACCTTTTAAATCTTTAATAATTTCTGCTTCACCAAGTTTAAGTGCAAGGGAAGCACTTCTCTGTTGACCTTGTGAGCCAAATTTTCTTGCAGAAATACCATTTATTGAAATGTCAATATCATCTCTGTGAGGTCCATTTGTTGTATTTTTAAGATACAAATCGTTTGGACGATGTTTTAACATACTTTCAAAATATATTCTCGCAATGTCTTGTCTATCTTCACTTTCATATCTCACATTACTTAAATATTTAATTGTGAGTTCTTCTTTTTCACCTGAAATGCCATTATAAATTTCACTTGCTTTTACTTGCAATTTTTTAATGTAATTAATTCTGTCAACAATTACATCTGCACCTGCAAGTGCAATTTTTTCATCCCAGATATCAAGAGTATCTAAAAGTGAAGAATTTTCTGCCGCGTTTTTAAGCAACGCATTTTTTTGTGTTATCAGATGGTTAAAATATGTAAGTTTTTTTGCATACACATTATCTGTCTGACTGATTGCAGTATCAATAAATTTTCTTCTGTTTATTGGTCCGTCTTTAATAAGAGATAAATGTATTGGTGAAAACACAACGGCATAATATTTTCCAATCAATTCTCTTGGTGACCCAAGATTTACGCCGTTAAGACTTGCCATTCGTTTTTTTTCAATAAAAATTGACGCGTTATTTTCACGAAGAGCAGTTTCAAAGCTCATTGAAATTTTTGAATTTTCACTATCAAACTGAATAAGCTCACTATCTTTTGAATTTCTAAAACTTTTACATCCTGTAAAAAGCCAGATTGCCTCTAAAAGATTTGTTTTACCTTGTCCATTTTGACCATATATAACATTTATTTCTTTGTGCGGAAAAATCCCCATAAAATCAATATTACGGAAATTTTCTATTTTTATCTCATTAACATGCATCAGATAACCTCATAAACAACGCCGTCAAATTCAACCTTTTCACCGGAATGAATTTTTTTGCCACGAGCAGTGCAAGTTTCACCGTTAACTTTAACATCGCCTTCTTGAATAACAATTTTTGCATGGCCACCTGTCATAACTGCATTAACAAGCTTTAACAATGCATCAAGTCTGATAAAATCGCTATCTATTTGAATTTGTCTGTGCTCTTTTTGTTTAATTCTCGCTGAAATTTTTTTCATATCAGTTCATCCTTACAGGAAGTACCATAAACAAGAAACTTCTTTCATAGATGAGTGAACCATCATCTTCTGGTACCATAATAATTGGTGAAGTTGCACCATTAAGGCGAAGTGTGATTTCATCTGAATCACAAACTTTAAGAGCATCAAGAAGATATTTGTTATTAAAACCAATTTCAACTCTTTCACCCTGAATATCTGCAAGAATTCTGTCATTTGCAGTACCAAGTGCAGTTGTACTTGAAATTCTGATTGACTCTGTATCAAAAATACATCTTACATAACTCTTAATTCTTTCAGTAATAATAAGTGATGTTCTTTCAATACTGCTGATAAGATTTCTTGTATTAACTTTAACTTCTGTTTTTGCAGTTGTTGGAATTGCTGCTTTATAACTTAAAAATTCACCTTCAAGAAGACGAGAAATAATTACATAATTACCACATTCAAAAAGAATATGACGAGAAGCAACAACCATTGAAATTGTTTCACAGTTATCCCCGATAAGTTTTACAACTTCATTAAGTGTTTTCTTTGGAACAACAAATATTTTTTCTTCGCCGTTATAATCAATTTTTTCGTTTCTGATTGCAAGTTTATAACCGTCAACTGAAACAAGACGAATATTACCACCTGTAACTTCAAAACGAATACCTGTGTGAATAACCTTTGAATCATTTTCTGCAGCAGCAAAAATAGTCTTTTTAACCATATCTTTAAGAATTTCGCCGCCTACAACAATTGGAAAACCACCTGATACTGATGGAAGTTCAGGATAATCAGCTTCTGAGAAGCCCATAATTGAAAATTCTGAGTCACCGCTCTTAATTTTACAAATAAGACGGTCATCACATTCAATTGAAACAAGGTCATCAGGAACATTTTTCAAAATATCGCAAAGAATTTTTGCATTGAGAATAATGCTACCAGTTTGTTCAACTCGACCTGCAACAGATGTAATAATTCCAACTTCAAGGTCATAACCTGTGAGCATAATTCTGTCGTTTTCTGCTTTTATTAAAATACCTTCAATTGTTGGAAGGTTTGATGACTTTGTTGATGTTGCTCTTTGAACATTCATACAAGCTTCGCTGAGAATTTGTGAGGAACAGATAAATTTCATAAACATTCTCCTTTAAAAGAATAAAAAATAATAAAAAGAATAGTATTAGTAGTAGAGTCGGTTTAAACTGTCGAAAACTCTGTTTTTTCTTTATTTACAGGGCTTAACAGGATTTTTTTCTGCTTTGAAAAGTCTTTAATTAGTTGTCAAAACAAAAGTTATAAACTAACTTGTTGAAAACTTGATTGTTGAAACTTTGAAAAGTGTCGAAATCTTAGTCATTTATATTCTTAATAATTTCGTTAATCAAGTTCTTGTATTTTGAATCAGAATTGATTTTATTTTGAACATTTTTAAGTGAAGAGTTAACAGTTGAATGATTTCTGCCAAAGACTTTACCAACTTCATCCTGAGATAAATCAGTAATTTCTCTGATTATGTACATCGCTGCTTGTCTTGCATTGTTAATATTTGCATCACGACGCTCACTTTTAAGTTGTTCAGCTGTAACACCAAAAGTAAAAGAAACTTTTTCAATGATATTATCAATTACAACGCCTATTGGCTGGCTAGTAATTAGAATATCTTTAAGAACTTCTTTTGCAACTTCAATTGTTGGTGAAACATCATTAAATGAACAATAAGCATAAATATTTTTTACTGCTGAACCCATCTGACGAACATTACTTTTAATGTTTTCTGCAATGAAACCACAAACATCATTTGGTAATTCAAAACGAAGTCCGTTTGCTTTATCTTTAATGATTGCAACTCTAGTTTCAAAATCAGGTGGTTGAATATCACAAAGAAGACCACTTTCAAATCTTGTTTTAAGTCTGTCTTCAATTTTTGGAATAGCACTTGGTGGCTTGTCCGATGTCAAAACAATTTGTTTTCCTGCTTTAATTAATGTGTCAAAAGTATGGAAAATTTCTTCTTCTGTTTGTGCTTTACCTGCAATAAATTGAATATCGTCAATAAGCAATGCATCGCAAGTTCTGTATTTATTATGTAAATCGTGAGTTGTTTTTGTCTGCAATGCAAAATAAAGTTCATTAGTGAGATTTTCACTTGTTGTATAAACAATGTTTGCATCAGGGTTATTACTCTTGATTTTTTCAATAATCGCATTGAGAAGGTGAGTTTTGCCAAGTCCTGAATTTCCATAAATGAAAAGTGGATTAAAAACAGAACCTGGATTTTCTGCAACTCTCATTGATGCAGTATAAGCAAATTTATTTGATGGACCAACAACGAAATTATTGAAGGTGAGTTTTGCATTTTCAATATTTGAATAATTTGCACCATCAAATGAAGATTTATTGTCTTCACCTTTTTCGTTTGGAACATTTTCAAAAGGAATAAGTTCAATTTCAACATTGAAACCTAAAACATTATAAAAACCGTCTTCAATAAGTTGACGATATTTATCCATAATCAAATCAATTTTAAATCCAGGTGCTGCAATAATAACTCTTTCGGATTCAAGTTTGATAAGCTTTAAGGGTTCAATCCACATATTATATGCAATTGAATTCATATTTTCTTTACAATAACCACAGACAGCTTGCCAAAATTCTGAATATGAGTTCACTTTCATCTTCCTTTCAATTATTTTTATAAAAACAGGTAAAATGCTGTAATTTCAATAAAAACCGCGTTATTTTGCGTTTTTGGTGAATATAAGTGTACTTGCCCACTATCACACATAATCAATTTTAGCACACTTTAAAACGAATTTCAATGAATTTTAAAGGAAAAATTAAATAAATATACATATATTATATATATATAAATAGTGCAACTTTTCAAAAATAAAAAATAAAAATAAAATTTTTATAGCAGAGTTTTCAACATAAAACACAAGATATTGTTGAAAACTTTATTTTTTTATTATGAAACCCAAATATATTGAATTTTTTTCTATAATTTTTTAAAGTTGACAAGTTGACAAAATTTTTATATAATGTCTATCCGCAGATATTTTTACATGTGTGACTATTAAATGAAACGGAGGAGCAAACAATGAAGAGAACTTATCAGCCTAAAAAGCGTCATCGCAAGATGGAACATGGCTTCCGTAAGAGAATGTCTGACAGAAATGGCAGAAAGGTACTTGCTCGTAGAAGAGCTAAGGGCAGAAAGCAATTGACATATTAATTTGTCAATGAAGGTTTTTAAAAAGTGAAACGGACAGTAACATTAAAAGAAAATTGCGATTTTCGCAGACTGTACGGCAAAGGTAAATCAATTCAGGCTCCTGCACTGGTTTCTTATGTAATGAAAAACCGTGCGGGAATTTGTCGTATCGGGATAACTACTTCAAAAAAGATTGGCAATGCAGTTGAAAGGAACCGTTCAAGACGAGTTATTCGTGCAGCTTATCGTGAAATTGAAGATAGAATAAACGGTAATTATGATTTCGTATTTGTTGCAAGGTCAAGAACAAAATATCAAAAAAGCACACAGATAGCACAATTAATGCTTTCACAATTAGAGGAAGCAGGTGTAATTGATGAAACAGTTCATAATTAAATCAATTAAGTTTTATCAAAAAAAAATATCACCTTTGTTCGGGCCAAAATGCCGTTATTATCCAACCTGTTCGCAATATGCAATACAAGCAGTTGAAATGCACGGAGTCTTAAAAGGCTCTTTTCTTGCTGTATTGAGACTTTTAAGATGTAATCCCCTTTTTCCCGGCGGGTATGACCCTGTTCCCGAGAAAAAACAAAAAAAGTGAGTCCAATAATTTTCGGAGGACAAAATGTACGAATTTATTTATAATGTTTTTTCAGTACCATTTGGTTACATTATCGGCTTTTTTTATGATTTAAGTAATAATTACGTTTTATCATTGTTGCTTATGACGCTCTGCGTTAAGCTTATTTTACTCCCATCCTCGATTAAGCAGCAAAAGGGTATGGTTAAATCCCAAAGAATGCAACCAAAACTCAAAAGAATTAGAGAAAAATATGCTGGCAATCAGCAGAAAATCAATGAAGCTACACAAGAGCTTTATTCAAAAGAAGGCTATTCAGCTATGACTGGTGGTTGTTCAGGTCTTCTTATTCAGTTCCCTGTTATGATGGGCGTTTTCGCAGTAAACTACAGACTTTTGTCTTATGTTCTTAAAATTCCAAAGGAAACAATAGAAATACTTAAAGCTGAAGTATTAAAACTTTCTGATTTGACAGCTTATGAAAAACAGGAATTAAGACTTGAACTTACTGCAATTACTCGTTTTGACGAGCTCGATTTATCAGCTATTCCAGTTGAAACAGTAACAAAAATTAATGAATTCATCGATAATTTCCAACTTTTTGGAATTGACCTTTCAAGAACACCTGATACAAAGATGGGCCTTGATATGTTATGGCTTATCCCAATTCTCACAGGTGTAACTTCACTTGCTATGGGTGTTTATACATGGCTTCGTCAAAAAAAGACAAATCCTGAAATGGCAAATAACCCATCAATGGGTTGTATGTCACTTATGTCACCTGCAATGAGCGTTTATTTCTCATTCTTGTTCCCTGCAAGCGTTGGTGTTTATATCATTATGTCAAGTGCACTTTCATTTGTTCAGATGCTTATTACAAATAAAGTTTTCACACCTAAAAAGATGCTCGCAAAAGCAATGGTTGACGAAACAATTAATCGTCGTGCAAGAGAAAGAATACTTAAAAATGTTGCAGACACATTGGATGACGACAAAACTGAGGTGTAAATATGATTAAAGAAGCAATCGGAACCGGTAATACGGTTGACGAAGCAAGAGCTGCAGCAATGCTCGAATTGGGCCTTAATGACTTTGACGATTTTTCAGTTGAAGTTTTGCAGACTCCTGTTAAGAAAATCCTTGGTCTTTTCGGTGGTAACCCTGCAAAAGTTAAAATTTCAATTGAAGTAGCAGACCCAAAACCAGAAAAGAAACCAAATAACAAAAACAACAAAAAACACGACAAAAAAGTCGTTAAAAATGAAAATAAAAAACCAGAGAAAAAAGAAGAAGTTAAGGAAGTTAAAGTAGAAAAGAAAGAAGAAACAACTCTTTCTTTAAACGAAACAAATCTCTATGGTGAAACAGTTGAATATATCAAGTCAATCGTTCTCGGTCTTGGCATGACAGAATGCAATATCAAAGAAATGTCAAACGAAGAAGAGATTTATTTTGAACTTGATTGCGGTGATGATTATGGTATCATTATCGGTAAACGCGGCGAAACTCTTGATGCTATTCAGTATCTTGCAAGAATGATGGCAAACAAGGGCAACCAGAGTTATAAGAGAGTTTCAATCAATGTTGGTAACTACCGTGCAAAGAGAGAAGAAACTCTTAAAATCCTTGCAAGAAAAACAGCGATTAAAGCTGTTCGTCAAGGAAGAAATATTTCTCTTGAACCAATGAATCCTTATGAGAGAAGAATTATTCACACAGCAGTTCAAGATGTTGAAGGTGCAACTTCTCACTCAATCGGTTCAGACCTTGACAGAAGAGTTGTTATTACTCCTGTTGAAGGCGCAAAAAATCATTCTCGTGGCAGAAACGGTGGCTATAACCGTGGTGGCAGACGTGACAAGAAAGAAGCATATAAACCAGAGATTTCTCCAGACAGAGCACCAAAGAGCGATATTGATGGTGGCACTCTTTACGGAAAAGTTGAAATCCCAACAATTACAGACTAATTGATAATCGGCGGTGGTAGGAATACTTATCGCCGATTTTTTTCAAGGAATGATATTATGGAATATTTTGCAAAGGAATATGATATAGCTGTTATTGGCGCAGGTCACGCAGGTATTGAAGCGGCTTTGGCTTCTGCTAGACTTGGTGCAAAAACAGTGATTTTTACAATTAATATGGATTGGGTTGGCAATATGCCTTGTAATCCATCAATTGGTGGAACATCAAAAGGACATCTTGTTCGTGAAATTGATGCTCTCGGTGGTGAAATGGGTCTTGCGGCTGACAAAACATCCATACAGACAAGAATGTTGAATCGAGGCAAAGGTCCTGCGGTTCATTCTTTGCGCGCTCAGATTGACCGTCGTGAATATTCCAAATATATGAAACACACCCTTGAAAAACAAGAAAACCTTGATATGAAACAAGCAGAAATTGTTGACCTTTATAAAAAGGATGGGGTTTTCTATCTCAAAACTCAACTTGAAGCAATATATTCTGCAAAAGCAGTTATTCTTGCAACCGGTACATTTTTGGGTGGAAGAATTTATATTGGTGATATTTCTTATGAAAGTGGCCCTGACGGAATGTTTGCGGCAACTCGTCTTTCAGAAGCGCTTTATAAAATGGATATTCCACTTCGTAGATTTAAAACAGGTACTCCTTCACGAGTTAATAGACGCAGTGTTGATTTTTCTGAATTAGAAATTCAAGAGGGTGATGAACAGATAGTTCCATTCTCTTTTGCAACAACCGAACTTCCAGAGAATAAATCAGTTTGTCACATTACATATACAAACGAAGAAACAAAGAGGATAATCCTTGAAAATATTCATCGCTCTCCCCTTTACTCTGGTAAAATTGAGGGTGTTGGCCCAAGATATTGTCCAAGTATTGAAGATAAAATTGTCCGCTTTGAAGAAAAAGAGCGTCATCAGTTGTTTATTGAGCCTTGCGGACTTGATACAGAAGAATTATATCTTCAAGGCATGTCATCATCTCTTCCTGAAGATGTTCAGTTAAAATTCCTTAGAAGTATCAAAGGTCTTGAAAATGTTGAGGTTATGAGAACTGCGTATGCAATTGAATATGACTGTGTTGACCCATTGGCACTTAAAGCATCTCTTGAATTTAACGAAATAGATGGTTTATTTGGTGCAGGTCAGTTTAACGGCTCATCAGGATATGAAGAAGCTGCTGCACAGGGACTTGGTGCAGGTGTCAATGCAGTAAGAAAAATTCAAGGTAAAGAACCATTTATCCTTGACCGTGCAAGCTCATATATCGGCACTCTTATCGATGACCTTGTGACAAAGGGTTGCTCTGACCCATACAGAATGATGACATCCCGTAGTGAATACCGACTTTTACTTCGTCAGGATAATGCGGATATCCGTCTTATGCATTATGGTTATGAAATCGGGCTTATCTCACAAGAGAGATACGATAAATTCTTGAACAAACTTGAACATATCAAGCAAGAGCGTGAAAGAGTTGAAAGCATTACTATTGCACCATCGGATGAAATCAATGAAGTGCTTGTTTCACGTGAAACAGCGCCAATGAAGACAGGTATAAGACTTGCTGAACTTATTAAGCGTCCACAGCTTGACTATGAGTGTTTGACGCCATTCGACAAAACCCGACCAGAACTTTCACCTGATATTTTTGAGCAGGTTGAAATTGATTTGAAATATGAGGGATATATCAAGCGTCAACAGGCAAAGGTTGACGAAATGAGAAGACTCGAAGTCAAGAAAATCCCTGCAGATATTGATTATGATGATGTTTATTCTCTTCGCCTTGAAGCGAGAGAAAAACTTAAAAAGGTGCGCCCTGAAAGTGTGGGACAAGCATCCCGTATAAGTGGTGTTTCGCCATCAGATATTTCAGTATTGCTTATTTATCTTAAAAAGGAACAGATATAATGTTAAATAAAGAGTTATTCTATGAAACAATTAAACCTTTTGAAATAAAAATTGATGAAGACGCATTTTCTCGTCTTGATAAGTTTGCAGAGTTGCTCATTGAAACAAATAAAAGTTTTAATCTCACTGCAATCAAAGAACCTGACGATGTAACAGTTAAGCATTTTGCAGACTGCCTTGCTATTTTCAAATATGTTAATATTCCTGAAAATGCAAAGATTATTGATGTTGGCACAGGTGCAGGTTTTCCAGGACTTGTGTTGAAACTGGCAAGACCTGATATAAATATGACTTTTCTTGATAGTACAAAGAAAAAGTTAGGGTTTATTGAAAATGTTCTTAATGAATGTGGTGTTAAAGGTGAAACTCTTCACATGAGAGCCGAAGAAGCAGCACAACTTTCAAAATACAGAGAACAATTTGATTTTGCAACAGCGAGAGCAGTTGCAGCTCTCCCCGTCCTTTCTGAATATTGCTTACCTTTTGTAAAGCAAGGCGGTAGCTTTGTTTCAATGAAATCTGCCGAAAGTAATGAAGAAATGGAAGCAGCAAGAAAAGCAATCGGCATTCTCGGTGGAAAAATAAATGAGGATATTGTGTTTGATTTGGTCGAAAACATGCCTCGCAGAATTATAACAATTAAAAAGAATTCGCAAACTCCGACAAAATATCCAAGACCTTCTGCACAAATTGCTAAAAAACCATTAAAATAATGACGAAAACCGTTGATACATAATGGATTTGGACGAACGGATTTTCTTTACAAACAGACCTTCACAGTGTTATTCTTATGTCAAGGACAAGCACTGCGGAGGTTTTTATTTATGCTCAAAAAACAAAATAAAATCAGAACAGAAAGTCAGATACTTTCTATTCCACAAGGCGATATTCTCCCAAATCCAAATCAGCCAAGAAAAAGATTTGATTATGACGAACTTGAAGGGTTGGCACAAAGTATCCGTGCAAACGGAATTTTGCAACCGCTCATAGTCAGAGCACTTGAAAACGGAAAATATGAACTTGTTGCAGGTGAAAGAAGACTTCGCGCAGCAAGACTCACAGGACTGACAAAAGTGCCATGTGTTGTCAGTGATATTTCCGAAACAGATTCTGCAATTTTTGCAGTGCTTGAAAACCTTCAAAGACAAGACCTTGATTATTTTGAAGAAGCAGAAGCGTTAGCAGTTCTTGTCAGTGATTATCACATGGGACAAGAAGAACTCTGCAAAAAGTTAGGGAAAGCACAGTCAACAATATCAAATAAATTAAGATTATTAAAACTTAGCGACGAAATGCGATATCAGATAAGTCGAGCAGGTCTTTCAGAGCGTCATGCAAGAGCGTTACTATCTTTAACTGACGAGATGCAAAGGGCTCGCGCATTATCAATAATAATTGACAGACATTTAACTGTCAGCGAGAGTGAACAACTGATTGAGCAGATGATTCGCAAAAACGAAGCACCAAAGAAACAAATGCTTCGCGGTTTTAAAGATATTCGCATATTTATCAATACATTGAATAATGCGGTTGATAATATAAGACGAGCAGGAATTGATGCAGATTCAGTAAAGACAGAAACTGATGAATATGTAGAATACATAGTGCGAATTCCTAAAATTGATGACGTAGTGCGAGATATTGCTACATAAAACGGTAAAACCACCCGTTATCCCCCGATAACCCAGGTGATTTTATATAGTGGCGAAAGCCACCCATATCCTTCTCTTTCACACCCCACATCCACAGCGAAAGGCTCCCGAAAGGGAGTCTTTTGCTATTATAAGAATGTTTCACGTGAAACATAACATGGTTTTTATGCAAATATAACACATTTTACTGCTAAAATTTGCCATATAATTTTTAAAATTTTGCTTTTATTTTTATAATAAGTATGTTATACTTATGTAAAATCGGGTATTAGGGTGTGAAATATCACCTTTTTATCATTTCGGAGTGGGATTTTTTGGCAAAAGTTGTTTCAATTATTAACCAAAAAGGTGGTGTAGGTAAAACTACTACTGCCGTGAGCCTTGCAGCCGCAGTTGGCGCAAAGGGATACAGAGTTTTACTTGCAGACATTGACCCACAGGGCAATTCAACAAGTGGATTCGGTATAAACAAAAGAAAAATTACAAATTCGTCTTATGATGTTCTCGTAAAAGACATAAATGCTAATGATGCAGTTGTAAAAACACCATTTAAAAATGTTGATATTATGCCTGCTGACTTGAATCTTGCAGGTGCAGAAGTTGAGCTTATTGAACTCGAAAAGAGAGAAAGCCGTTTAAAAATAGCGGTGGCTCAGCTTTATGATAAATATGATTATATTTTCTTCGATTGTCCCCCATCACTGGGGCTAATTACAATCAATGCACTTACTGCATCGGATACATTTTTAGTGCCGGTACAATGTGAATTTTACGCACTTGAAGGACTTGCACAGCTTATGGCAACAGTCCGTCAGGTAAAAAGATTATATAATCCTCATATTGAACTTGAGGGAGTTTTACAGACCATGTATGATGGAAGACTTAATCTTACTCAACAAGTTGTGACAGAGATTAAAAAATTCTTTCCAAATAAGGTTTATAAAACAACAATTCCAAGAAATGTAAGACTTTCAGAGGCGCCTTCATTTGGTGAGCCCATTATGTATTATGATAAAAATTCTAAGGGTGCAATTGCTTATGATGCATTTGCTGAGGAGTTTTTGTCACAGCAAAAACGATGAGGTGTGAAAATGGCTAAGAAGAGTGGATTAGGCCGAGGTATGGATTCTCTTTTTCTTGATAATTCAGCAGCAGAGAATGAAAATTCCGGTGCTACATTAAATATCAATGAAATTGAGCCTAACAGAAATCAGCCAAGAAAAATTTTCAGTGAAAATGGTTTAGAAGAACTTGCAAAAAGTATTGAACAGAATGGTATTATTCAACCTATTCTTGTTCGTCCTATGGCAGATGGCAGTTATCAGCTGATTGCAGGTGAAAGACGTTGGCGTGCAGCCCGTATGGCAGGACTTACAGAAGTACCTGTTACAATAAGAGAAATGAGTGACGAAGAAGCAAGTGTATTTGCTCTCATAGAGAATCTTCAACGTGAGGATTTAAGCCCTGTTGAAGAAGCAGAAGGCCTGAAATCTCTTATCGAATCCTATGGATTTACTCAGGAAGAAGCTGCTGATAAGGTTGGAAAATCAAGAACAGCAGTTACAAATACTTTAAGATTGTTAAAACTTCCTTCAGCCGTTCTTCAGATATTAAATGAAGGAAAGATTACAGCAGGTCACGCAAGAGCGTTATTAGGGCTTGATGATGAAAAAGAAATGCTGAGAATTGCAGAGGCAACAGTTGCTCAGGAATTGTCGGTACGTCAGGTTGAAAAGATGGTTAAGTATGCTTCCCAGGGAGAAAAACCAAAACCAAAGAAGCGTGACAAAAAACGTGATAAATATTATGACGAGGTTGAGATTGCTCTTACAAATATACTCGGTAGAAAAGTTAAGGTG
>JAZQWV010000026.1:0-57104 GCA_045632525.1 Candidatus Fimenecus sp. | reverse complement strand
TTAAAACTTATTGTTGGGGATAAGAATGTCATATTACAAAAATAATGCAATTACTTGCATTTTCTAATTTGTTGTGATATTATATGATTTCAATGTGGTAATATTTAGCAAAATATAAAAGGGTGATAAAATGAAAACAATCGGAGTTTTAACAAGTGGCGGCGACGCTCCTGGTATGAATGCTGCTGTTCGTGCAGGTTGTGAAAACGGTTTCAGAGTAATGGGTATCAGAAGAGGCTATAATGGTCTTATGCAAGGTGATATGTTTGAAATGAATCTTCGTTCAGTTTCTAATATCATTAACCGTGGTGGTACTGTTCTTTATTCTGCAAGAAGTCCTGAATTCAAAACAGAAGAAGGTCTTCAAAAAGCACTTAAAGTTGCAAAAGATGTTAATATGGAAGGTATTGTTGTTATCGGTGGCGACGGTTCATTCCGTGGTGCTCGTGACTTATCTCTTCGCGGTGTTAACTGTGTTGGTATTCCAGGCACAATTGATAACGATATCGCTTGCAGTGATTATACAATCGGTTATGATACTGCAATGAATACTGTTCTTGAAATGGTTGACAGACTTCGTGATACATCAGAATCTCATGACCGTTGCTCAGTTGTTGAAGTAATGGGCAGACGCGCAGGTTACATTGCACTTAATGCTGGTATTGCTTGCGGTGCAACTTCAATACTTATTCCTGAAGTAGAATATGATTTCCAGCGTGATGTTATTGATAGAATGAAGAGAACTCAGAAGACTGGCAAAAAGCATTTCATCATTATCGTTGCTGAAGGTATCGGTGGCGTTGAAGAAATGGCAAAGAGAATTGAAGCTGAAACAGGTGTTGAAACAAGAGCAACTGTTCTTGGTCATGTTCAGCGTGGTGGACATCCAACAGTTCGCGACAGAGTTACAGCTTCTCTTATGGGACATAAGGCAGTTGAACTTCTTAAAGCAGGTATTGGTAATAGAGTTCTTGCAATCAACAAAGATGAAATCGTTGACTATGACATTTTTGAAGCTCTCAATATGAAGAAATCTCTTAATATTGAAGAATATAAGATTGCACACGAAATCTCAATATAATTATGTCTAATATTGTTCTTATAGGAATGCCCGGTTGTGGAAAAAGCACAATCGGGGTTATTCTTGCTAAAACCATTGGTGTTGGTTTTGTCGACACTGATTTAATAATTCAACAGAGAGAAAATCGTCTTTTGCAAGACATTATTGATACTGATGGAATTGAAGCGTTTTTGGATTGCGAAGAAAATGCTGTTAAAACTGTTGATTGTGATAATACTGTAATTGCAACGGGTGGTAGTGTTGTGTATCGTGAAGATGCAATAAACCATTTAAAAAAGAACGGAAAAATTTTCTATTTAAATGTATCACTTGATGAAATCAAAAAGAGACTCAACAATATCAGCACTCGAGGTATTGCAGCAAATAAAAACGATTCAATTGAAAATATTTTTATTGAACGCGAACCTCTTTATAAAAAGTATGCAGATGTGATTGTTGATTTGACTGATAAAACGGTTGAACAATCAGTTGAAGAAATCTGCAAAAAAATCAAATAAAAAAATTATGCCTTACGGATTTTTCAAACAAAGAGAAAATTCTCCGTAAGGCGTTTATTTTTCCGTAAATATTTATTCTTCGCAGTGGCAAATTATTAGTGCGACTTCAGGTCGTACGGAGGTGAAAAATGCGAAGTTTAATAAAATTTTTATCAATAATAAGTGCTTTTCTTTGCACAATAATTTTTATACTTGTTTATGTTGGAAATGTGCTGATACCAGATTCAATAATGACCGTTGAAGATAAAGGGTATATAGCACCGGAATTTCTGGGCTTTAATATTTATAAAAGCAGTTTGTTTCAAGAAGCAGGGGTTGTGACGGGAAATGTCCGAGCATCACAAAATAATTCTGAAATTAAACTTTTAAATATTATTCCCGTTAAAAAAACAAAAATAACAAATACCAAAAGACAATATGTTGTTCTTGGTGGTGATATTTTTGGAATAAAACTTTATACAGATGGTGTAATAATTGTAGGAACGGATTCAATTGAGACAGATAATGGAAATATAAGTCCGGCAGAAAAATCAGGACTTAGAACAGGGGATATAATTTTATATTTTAATGACCAGAAAATCGAATCCACTAAGCAATTTACTTCTTTATTGCAAAATAATAAAGGCAACAGTGCAAAGTTAATTATCGATAGAAATGGTAAAAATATAGATTTAAACTTTGCATCAGTAAAAGAAAAAAACAGTGGAAAATACAAAGCAGGTCTTTGGGTTCGTGATAGTACCGCTGGAATAGGCACAGTGACTTTCTATAACACAACCAACAACTCTTTTGGTGGCTTGGGTCATGCAATATGTGATGTGGATACGGGTGAAGCTATGCCAATGCGAAAAGGTGAAATGGCAGAGGCTTATATTAATGGACTTTATAAAAGCCAAAACGGATGTGTTGGTGAATTGTGCGGTGTTTTAACAGGAAAAACATCAGGTGTACTTTGTATAAATGATGAAACGGGTATTTATGGTTACACTTTCTTTGGTGCACAAGGTGAACAGTTGCCCGTAGCTGTTAAACAAGAAGTTCGTGAAGGTGACGCGCAGATTTATTGTACAATTGATAAAAATCCACCAGAGTATTATGATGTGAAAATTACAAAAGTGTATTCTAATTCGTCGTCGGTAAATAAAGATTTAATAGTTGAAGTAATAGATGAAGACTTAATCTCAAAAACAGGTGGAATTTTGCAAGGAATGAGCGGAACACCAATAATTCAGAATGGTATGTTAGTTGGTGCAATAACTCATGTATTCGTTAATAATCCAAAGCAAGGCTATGGAATTTTTGCTGAAAGAATGCTTGAAACCTCAGTAAGTCGCGAGATGCAAAAGAATGAAAAACTTGAAAATGCATCTTAACAAAAAGGGTAGCAATTTATAAGTTGCTACCCGAATTTTTTTGTTTGTATTGTTTTGAAAATATGGTAAAATATTTTTATAAAAAGTTTTGTTAGGTTTTAATATTTTTAGGCACTACTATACGAAAGGAGCGAGGCTATGGCAGTGGGAAGCAAAACAGCTTCCGTCACAATTTTTGAACAATGCTATAAGGATTATTATCAAAGTTTAATAAACTTTGCCCGTGCCCGACTTCGTGAGAGTAGTGACTTTTGTGAAGATTGTGTGCAAGAAACGTTTATGGTTCTTTATAATCGTTTGCAAGCAGGTGAAGAGTTTGAATATCCAAGAGCGTTTTTATATAAAACTCTTGATAATGTAATAAAAAAACAAAAAACAAAAATTATGACGGATGAAATTAATACGGTGTCACTTGATGACCCAGAAAATTCAATGGAGATAGCCGTACATGATGCTATCAACTATGAAAAATACATAAAAATTCTTGAAGACAGTCTTGATGAAGACGAAAAATTTATTTATACCGAAAAATATGTCAATGAAAAAAAGATTGAACAAATTGCCATTGAAAATAATCTTTCAGTGGGAGCGGTAACAATGAGATTATCTCGACTTCGTAAGAAATTGAAAAATCTATTAGATGACCTAATCTATTAGAAAGGAGAAAATTATGACACAATTAGTTCTAAATAAACAAATTGCAAACGAAATCTTTAATGATAATTTATTTCGTGATGAATTAATTATTGCTCTTAATGAGCTCATAGATATTGAACTTGCAAAAGCAGATGATGAAATCGATTTTGATTTAATTGATGCTTATACTGACGCGTTAAACGAGTTATATGACGAAAAGGGCGTTGCTCGTGTATTTTGGAAACTTCAAACAGTTGAAGAATTTACCAATAGCATTACAGGCAATAAAAAATGGAAAAATTTAAGCCTTGCCATGAAAATTACCCTTACTGCTTGTGCAGTTATGGCTTTTATGGTTTCTGCAAACACGGTTACTGAAAAAGTAACGGGCTACAATGTGATTGAACAGGTAGCATCCGCAGTACAAAACTTCTTTACAGGCGAAACAAAAATTGATAGTTCAACAACCACAACCACAACTACTACAGAAACAACAACTGAATATGTTAGTGAGGAAACAACAGAGAGTACAACTGAAAAGGTTGAAAAGCAGGAGGCTACGGTAAAACCAAAACCGCAGATTACTCCAATTAATCCCAATTTATCTGAAGTTTTGAGTCCCACAACACCACCCAAGGAAACTACAACAGAAACAACAACGGCAGAGCCTTTTACAAGAGTGGATGAAGATGTAACTGCCGCACCAATAGTAATTAAACTTACGGGTGAATTTACAGACAGTTTCAAACGAAATTATATAGTGGGTGAAACTGCCAATTTTAGCGGACTTACAATCACCGCGCAATATGATAATGGCGAAACGAAACAAATCACAGTTGACGAATGCAATGTTTATGGATTTTCAACAGAAACACCCGCAAACCGCATTGTCACAGTAGAATACGAAGATTGTTCATTCAGCTATTTAATCAGAGTAAAGGAGGCAAACTAATATGAAGAAAATTGCAAAATATTTGCTAATACTCACAATAATTATTTCATTGTTTACTGTGTTCGCAGTACAAGGTTTTGCAACAGAGACAGATGAGCTAAGTGTTACTATTGACAAAGTAGGTACAATTTATTACACAGTAGAAAATAATGAGATTACAATTACAGACTTTGAGCCAAAATTCACTGCTGCCAATGCAATAATTGAAATACCTGAAACCTATGAGGGTGCAACAGTAACAAAAATTGGAGACAAAGCATTTTATGGTACAAAGTTTAGTGTTAAAAAGGTCGTTCTTCCTGACACAATAACTTATGTTGGTAACTATGCCTTTTACGATACTGATATAGAGGTGAATGTACCTACATATCTTGAATATGCAGGTGATAGGTCATTTGGTTGCACAAAGCTCACAACAACCAGATTGCCAAGCACATTGACAACAATCGGCGCATGCGCTTTTCTTGATTGTGACTCAATTGTTGATGTGAACTTTTCTTCATCACTTAAAAAAGTGGGTAACGACGCATTCTCTGACTGTGACGGAATTACAGAAATTGTTTTCCCAAACGGAATTGAATATATCGGTGCATTTGATGATTGCTCAAATCTTACAAGTATGACAATCCCCAATATGAAAAATGGTACAATTAACGGTAGTTTTGAGAATTGTACAGCACTTAAAAATGTTACAATAGGTAATCTTGAAAATACGGTTGTTGGCAGATATACTTTTTCAGGTTGTACTGCTCTTGAAAGCTTCCATTTCGCCAATGTGGAAGACAGTGAGTTGTGTGAATACTTCTTTAATGGCTGTACATCCCTTAAAACTGTTACATTCAATGAAATAGACAATTGTACATTGGGTGCAAATTTCTTTGCAGGTTGTACTGCACTTGAAAGTGTAAACTTTGGAGATGTTGCGAGTTTTACAATTCCTGCAAATATGTTCAAAAACTGTACTTCATTAAAGAGTGTTTATTTCGGTGAAGTGTATGGTCTTACAATATCCGAAAATGCATTCAAAGGTTGTACTTCACTTACTAATTTTAATTATTCAAAACTCAGAAATGTGACAATCGGTGCTTATGCTTTCAGCGAATGTGAATCTTTGACTTGGTTTAATTTTGATGCCGTTGACAGTATTGATGGATATGCATTTTCAAAATCAGGACTTCAAAGTGTAGAAATTCCTCAAGGTCTGACTTTGGCATCTTATGCCTTCGCTGATTGTCCAAATCTTCAGACTGCAGTGCTCAATGGCTCCGTTCCTGAAAGTGTGTTTGAAAACTCTACTGCATTGAAAGAAGCGACATTTGAACTTTCGATAGAGATTCCAAAGCGAGCATTTTATGGATGTACTGCACTTGAAAAGGTGAGTGCGCCAAAATCAGTATATGTAAGAAGTATGGCTTTTTATAATTGTAAAGCATTGAAAACCTTTGAATATAAGCAGATTGGCGATGTTGAAAGTCATGCCTTCTATGGTTGTTCAAGTATCGATAATATTGACCTTTCAAAGTTCAGAGGCGCATTCTATGAGATTCCCAATTATGCTTTTTACGGTTGTAAATCTCTTAAAAATATAGGAAATTGTAGTCCTTGGGAAATTGGCAATTATGCCTTTTATGGTTGCTCTTCCCTTGAAAGTTTTGATTTTTCACAAACTGACACAATCTATGAATACGCATTTGCAAAAAGTGGATTAACAAATGTTGATTTATCGTTCCAATATTGTGCAGTCGGTCGTCGAGCTTTCCAGGAATGTAACAATATTAAAGAGTTATATTTTAAATACGATGTATTTCTCGGTGAAGAAGTCTTTGCAGACTGTGAAGGACTTGAATCCATTATAATCGGTGATGATGTTGAATTCATAGGAAGCTGTTATCAAAGCAATAGTTATTACTTTGCCGATTGTAATAATGTAAAATATTTCTACATAGGTAAAAACTTTAAAGACACTCATAAGGAAGAGGCTTATTGCATATTCAATTTTTATTTGTTCACACTTGGTGGTCTTGAAGCCTTTGAGGTGTCACCTGAAAATCCATATTTCTTCACAGACGATGAAGGCGTTCTTTATATGAACACAACATATGAAAACAATGATTTAGTTGTTCTTGTGTGCTATCCTGCAGGAAAAACAGACACCTTCTATTCAACAGAAAATGCACTTAAAGACAACGACCGACTTTTCACAATAGGTGAAACAGCTTTCTGTGACCAGCAATATTTAAAAGAGCTTGAGCTTACAAAAACAGTTACTGCATATATCATTGATAAAGATGGTGATGAGGTAACTCCGGGGTTTGCTTTAGAGGCAAGTTTCGGCGATTCTGCAATCGAAAAAATCACCTTTACAGAGGATAACCATTTCGAGGCAATCGGCTATTTGATGTTCTGGGGCAGCAGCATTAAAGAAATCGACCTCGACGGCGTAATAGAAATTGGCGCAAGAGCTTTTGAGGATTGTATGAATCTTGAAAGCGTATCGTCAGATACATGTCTATATATTTATGAAAGAGCATTTGAAGATTGCCAAAATCTCAAATCAGCAAAATTCCCTAACTGTTTGGAAATATATAGCAGAGCATTTGATGATTGCAACAGACTTGCAGAAATAGATTTTGAAAAAGTAGAGTATATTGATAATTATGCATTCCAATATTGCAAGAGTCTCCCTGCAACTCTCGAACTTAAAAATGTGAAAGATGTTGGTGGTTATGCATTTGCTGATTGTACAAATATCACAACGGTTATTATGCCTAATTGCACTAATTTGAGAAGCGGTGCATTTAGTGGAACTAATATTAAGGAAATAACTTTGGGTAATGTATATATTTCAAAATATGCATTCCTTGAATGTACAACACTTACAAGTGTTAAAGCAAAATCTGCAACGATTTGTGAAAAAGCATTTTATGGTTGTACAAACCTTGTAAGTGTCGAGATAGAAAATTCAGCATCTCTTGGTGATAGTGCTTTTGGCAATTGCCCAAATCTTGAAACCTTTAAAGCAGGCAGTGTGACAAGCATTGGTAACTATGCATTTAGCGGATGTACAAAGCTTGAAGAGTTTAACTGTGAATCTGTAAAATCAATAGGCAAATATGCATTTTCAGGTTGCACATCCTTTGAAACTCTTAACTTGACAAGTGTTGAGTCCATAGGTGACTACGCGTTTAACAACTGTACAAACCTTAAATTAGTACAATTGGCGCAGAAAAAATGCACTTTTGGTACAAACTGCTTTGCGAATTGCCCTGATGTCTCTTTCTTCTGTGAAGAAAACACAGACCCGTATAATTATGCAGTTGCAAATAATATTCCTGTTTGTGCAGTAACCATCAATTTGCAGAAAGAGGCTTATGAATACACAGGCAGTGAAATTGAACCAAGTGTAATTGTAAGTATCAGTGGAATGACACTTGTGCAGAATAAGGATTATATCTTGTTATTTGAAGACAATATTGGCAGAGGAACTGCAAGAGTAATTGTCCAGTTTATTGGCGATTTTGAAGGCTTGCCTGACGCAGTCAGATTGTTTTCAATTACAAGAGCTGATATTACTGTTTCTCAGGTTGAATATGTTGTTGATAACGAGTATTCGGGTGAAGAAGTAAGACCTAAAGTTATTGTTAAATATGGTGACAAGGTGCTTGTGGAAGGTACGGATTACACAATCACTTATAACAGCGGTACTGATGCAGGTTCAATGTTCTTTACAATTACAGGTATAGGCAACTATTCAGGCTCCATTGATTGCTATTATAATATTATCCGTTGCGATATTGCTGAGGCAACTGTTTCAAGTGATAATGATATGATTTATACAGGCAATGCGCTTGAGCCAAAGCCTGTAATTACTTGGAATGGATTTACACTTGTTGAGGGTATTGACTATGAAATAGAATACTTTGACAATGTTGATTCAGGTTATGGAATAATGGTGATTTATGGCATGGGTAACTTCTGTGGCACACAGAGAATTCAATTCAGAATTTTCGGCAAGAGCATTGAAAATGCAGTTGTTACTGAAATTCCTGACCAGAGTTATACAGGTGATGAAATCACACCTGAAATTATAGTAACTCTCGATGGTGTAATTCTTACAAAAGATGTGGATTATACTGTTAAATACGAAAACAACATCGAAAAAGGTGTTGCAACGGTTGTAATTAGTGGTATCGGTAATTACAGCGGTGTTGTAAAGCAGAACTTTAACATCAATAAAACAAGTGTTTACTCATTTACAGTATTCTCTGAAACAGAAATGACAGAAACCTATGATGGCACAGAATTGAAGCCTGAAATGGAAGTCTATTTTGGTTCACTTCTTCTTACAGAGGGTGTTGACTACACAATTTCACTTGAAAATAATGTGAATGCAGGTGTTGCAACTGTAATAGTAATTGGTATGGGTCTTTACGAAGGCGAAAGAAGCTATAACTTCACAATTCTTCCTTGTGAAATTACAGAGGACGATATTTCTGTAAGTGGAAATATGGAATTCAACGGAGTTGCAGTTGAACCTGAAATCACAATTTCAAAAAATGGTACAACTCTTGTTGAGGGCAAAGACTACACAGTAACTTATTCAAACAACAACGCAGTTGGCACGGCCGTTGTAACAATTGAGGGTAAGGGAAACTACAAGGACCCTGTAGTTCTTGAATATGAAATTTACTCAACTCTTAACGGATGGGTTCTCGAAAATGATAAATGGGCTTATTATGACAATGGCACAAAACTTGTTAACAAATGGGTTGAAGATAGTGTAAGCTGGTGCTATGTTGGTAGTGACGGATACTGTGTAACTAATAAATGGGTAAGAGACAGTGTAAGCTGGTGCTATCTCGGTGCTGACGGCAGAATAGTCACAAATAAGTGGGTGGCAGATAGCCATGGTTGGTGTTATCTTGGCTCGGATGGTCGAATGGTAACAAACAAATGGGTCAAAGATAGCGTTAGTTGGTGTTATGTAGGCGCTGACGGTTATTGTCTAAAAAATGCTTGGGCAAAAGACTCAAAAGGTTGGTGCTATTTAGATTCGGATGGCAGAATGGTAACAAGTAAATGGATTAAAGATAATGGCAATTGGTATTATCTTGATTCAAATGGTTATATGGTAACTGGTACAAAGACTATCGGTGGCAAAACTTATAGTTTTGCATCCAACGGTGTTTGGATTGCATAAAAAAAGGGTAGAGACTAAAAATCTCTACCCTTGAATTTTTATATGTATTTAGTTTTTCAAACTCTGTAATGGTGCAGGAATTCGACCACCACGATTAATGAATTTAGCAGGCGATGCAGTGTTAAGTTTCATTACAGGACCATATCCTAAAAGTCCACCAAAATTAAGTGTATCACCAATATTTTTGCCGATTGCAGGGATAAGTCTTACGGCTGTTGTCTTTGAGTTAACCATACCGATAGCAGCTTCGTCAGCAATAATACCTGAAAGCACTTCTGCAGTTGTGTCACCTGGTACAATAATCATGTCAAGTCCAACTGAGCAAACACAAGTCATTGCTTCAAGTTTTTCTATTGTTAATGCACAGCTTGTAGCTGCTGCAATCATACCTGCGTCTTCAGAAACAGGAATAAATGCACCTGAAAGACCACCAACATGAGAGGATGCCATTACGCCACCCTTTTTAACAGCATCATTGAGGAGTGCAAGACAAGCAGTTGTTCCGTGTGCACCGCATTGTTCAAGTCCCATTTCTTCGAGAATATATGCAACAGAGTCACCAATTGCAGGTGTTGGAGCAAGGGATAAGTCAACAATACCAAATGGCACGCCGAGTCTCTTTGATGCTTCACAAGCAACAAGCTGCCCCATTCTTGTAATCTTAAATGCAGTACGCTTAACCATGTCTGCAATTTCGGTAATGTTTGCATCAGGAATTTTTGAAATTGCTGAACGCACAACACCTGGACCTGAAACACCAACATTGATTACACAGTCTGGCTCACCAACACCGTGGAAGGCACCTGCCATAAATGGGTTATCTTCAGGAGCATTGCAGAATACAACAAGTTTTGCAGGACCAATACAACCTTTGTTAGCAGTAACTTCTGCTGATTCTTTAATGATTTGTCCCATCATTTTAACAGCATCCATATTAATACCAGCTTTTGTTGAGCCGATATTAACAGATGAGCAAATATGCTCTGTAACATCAAGTGCTTCTGGAATAGAGCGGATAAGTGCTTCATCGCCAGCGGCAAAGCCCTTCTGAACAAGAGCAGAGTATCCGCCAATAAAGTTAACACCAACAGTTCCAGCAACTCTTTCAAGTGTTTTAGCATATAACACAGGGTCGCCTTTACCAGATGCCAATATCATTGAAATTGGTGTGACTGAAATTCTCTTGTTAATAATTGGAATACCATATTGTTTTTCAATATCTTCACCAGTTTTAACAAGGTGTTCTGCTTTGCGGGTCATCTTCTCATAAATTTTATCACAAGTGGATTTTGCATCACCTGTGCAACAATCAAGAAGAGAAATACCCATTGTTATTGTTCTGATGTCAAGATTTTCATCTTGAATCATATTAATAGTTTCAAGTATGTCGTGTGTATTTATCATTTTAACACCTACTTATATTCTATGCATTGAGTTGAAAATGTCTTCGTGCATAACATGAATTGAAAGTGACATTTCGTTGCCCATTGCTGTAACTTTATCAGAAAAATCAGTAAATGAAATGTTGCACTTTTCAAGGTCAACAAGCATAATCATACAGAACATATCTTGTAAAATAGATTGTGACACTTCAATTACGTTTACATTATATTCAGAACAAATTCCTGAAACTTTGGCAAGAATACCAACCATATCTTTACCAACAACAGTGATAATACCTCTCATGAATATTACCTCCAAAAAAATATTTTATATATTTTAACACAAAATTATATAAAAGTGAATACTAAAATATTTAGTTTAAAATTTTTGTAAATAAAGTTGAAAAAATTGAAAAATGTAGTAAAATTATTGTAGGTAGTATATACGGAGGTGTAAAAATGTATAAAAATATTGTTGATTTACACGTTCATACAGACAATTCATTTGATGGTAATCACTCTGCAACATTCTTTTGCGAAAAAGCAGAAGTTTTAGATATGAGAGCAATTGCTTTTACTGACCATTGTGAAGTTGACCAATTTAGAGAAGATTCTGAATACGAGAAGAGAATTTTTCAGGCTTTTTTCGAAGTGTCAAAAGTACGCTCTGCTTTTAAGGGTAAAATGATAGTTCTCAATGGCGTTGAGCTTGGACAACCTGCATTTGATATTGAATGTTCAGAAGATATAATTAATCGTTATGAATATGACCAGATAATTGGTTCGGTTCACAATCTTCGTGGTGGTGAAGATTTCTATTTTATGGAAAATCTTACTTTGTCTGAAGCAGAAGAATTGTTGAAACAGTATTTTGATGAAATCATCATAATGCTTGAATGGGGAAATTTTGATGTCCTTGCACATCTCACATATCCTTTAAGATATTTTTATTCGAAATCTAATCTCGAAATTGATTTATCAAAATTTAATGAACAAATTGAAAAAATTCTCAAATTAACTGTTGAGAAGGGTATTGCTCTTGAAATCAATACAGCGGCACTAAGACAACCACTTAATAAATTATCTCCAGAAATCGATATTGTAAAGAGATACAAAGAAATAGGTGGTAAGTATGTTACAGTAGGTTCTGACGCTCACTTTGCAGAACATCTTGCAGCGGATATAGATGCAGCTTATGATGCAGCGCTTGAAGCGGGATTTGAGTGCATCACATTCTTCCAAAAACGAACACCAATGCTTATGAAAATCGAAAAGGAGGACTAAAATATGAAAGTTAAAGCGGCAGCAAAAATAAATTTGATGCTTGATATTTTGAAACGTCTTGAAAATGGATATCACAGTCTGTTTATGATTATGCAATCTGTTGACCTTTTTGATATTGTATCAGTTGAAAAGAACACTCAAAATAAGATTATTATTGAATGCGATAAAGATGGTGTTCCTTGTAACGAAAAGAACATTGCATATAAATGTTCAATGAAATTTTTTGAATATTGCAATATAGATGATATTGGAGTAACAATTAACATTGAAAAAAATATTCCAATGGCAGCAGGTGTTGCTGGCGGAAGTGCAGATGGTGCGGCAGTGCTCTATTGTTTAAATAAGATTTATAATACAAATCTTTCACCAAAAGAACTATGTGAAATTGGTAATAAGGTGGGTGCTGATATTCCATTTAGTCTTACTGGTGGCACTGCAGTAACTCTCGGTACTGGTAATGTAATAGCACTGGTTAAAGACTTGCCTGAATGCTATATTGTGCTTTGTAAACCAGAGCAAGATGTCTCTACGCCCAAAGCTTATGCAGAATTTGATGCATTAAGCCGTGTTCGCCACCTTGACAGAGTATCAATGATTGATGCAGTTTCAAATGCTGACTATGAAAAAATTTGCTCACTTTGTGGCAATGTGTTTGAGCAAGCTGTTGAAGTGCCAAAACGCCCACATATTAAGGGCGTTATGAGAAAAAGTGGTGCTGACGCTTGTTGTATGAGTGGCAGCGGTCCTACAGTTTTCGGCTTGTTCTCTAATAAAGAAAAAGCAAATGAATGCTATAATAAACTTAAGGCGAAGTATAATCAGGTTTATATCTGTAAGCCTGCGAATAAAGGGATTGTTGAATTAGGTTAAAATCAATTGGGGGATTGGTTATGTACAAATATGATGTATTAGTTGTTGGTGCATCTACAACAGGGTGTTGGTTTGCTTATAAAATGGCAGAACAAGGCTTTAAAGTTCTTGTTATTGAAAAACAGCAACCAGACGATGTTTCAAGAGAATATGATGTTTTCCACATGGGTAAAGCAGATATGGAGCACTTTGACCTTTTCATTCCTGAAGAAGGTGACCCATTACGCGAATTTTCTTTTGCACACTCAACAATGATGTCACCTTATGGTAATCACCCAAAAGCATGTGCAGAAGCACCGGTAATTGGTTTGCATAAACATGATTACATAATGGCTATGGCTGACCGCGCTAAAAAGGGTGGAGCAGAAATTATTTATGGTGCATCATTTACAGATTTTATTTATGATGATAACAATAAAATAATTGGTGCTAAGTATAATACTGCTGATGGTGAAAAAGAAACACTCGCAAGAATTGTTGCAGATTGCTCAGGCATTCCTGCTGTTGCTCGTACAAAACTTCCTGATACATCTGTTGTTGGAAACTTCAAACTTACAAATAAAGACATTCTCTATGTTGTTCTTTACTATGCCGAATATCTCAAGAATGATTTTAACCCAAGAGAACTTGACGGATTCTTTATGCAATATAAATCTTGGTCAGCACCATCTGATAATCCTAATGGTGCAATTCTCGGCATCGGTGCATTCTATTCTTATGATTATGCCGAATGGATTTTTAAAAATGATTTTATGCCGAATACAAAGTTCCCTGAATACAGAGTTGAACGTATCGAAAAGGGCATGACACCGTATCACACATCTGTATATTCTCTTGTTGATGACGGTTTTATTGCTCTTGGTGATGCTGCTTGTCATACAAAACCAACTTGTGGTGAAGGTTGCACATCTTCACTAGTGGCTGGTGAAATCGCAGTTGAAGTTATCTCAAATCTTCTTAAATCTGATAAATATCTCACAAAAGAAAGAATGTGGAGCATCAATAAGCGTTATATGAACGCACAGGGCAAAGACTTTGATTCAATGCGGCCACTTCTTATGGGTGTTATCACTGTTGGCTATGACGAAGCAGAATATCTCTTCGAAAATGATATTTTATTCAGTGAAAGCATTCTTGGTGGAATGGATACAGGACTCAACTTATCAGGCAAAATGATTGCAGATATTGTTTCAGGTATAGTCAAAGGTATTGCAACGAAGAAACTTAAACCTGCAACTATTGCAAGACTTGTAAAAGGACTCAAATATAGTGCACAGGTTGGCATGCTCTATGATAACTATCCTGAACATTTTGAACAGTTCCCAGAATGGAAAGCAAAAGCAGATAAACTTTGGGCAGAAATTGGCTCTATTGCCGAAAATACTTGTGACCCTGAAATTTTAAAAGAATTAGGCATTGAAAGATAAAAGTAAAAGCAGGCATTTGCCTGCTTTTATTCATTTATTTAGCTTTGTATTGTGTTTTAATTATGTGTGTAATCGCTTTTGCACCATTTGTAATGTATTTTCCAATGTTACCTGAAAGACCTGTTAAAACAGGGTTTTTCAGGTCTTTTTCGTTTATTCCGTCAGATTTACTTTCGTGAAGAACAACATTATCTTTGCTATATGGAACAATAGAACTGCTTTCATTAACAGTAATTACTGAACCGTCTGCAAAAGCACAAATTTCGTTTTTCTCGTCAACAGATATTCCGTCTTTTGACATTGGGTAAAGACCAAAAATCGCTGTTTCTTGACTGCCGTTGTATGATGGTGCAATACTCTTGCCTTGAGCTGCAACAAGCGTGTATGTGTCAAGGATTTCGTCTTTTGCACGACTGAAATGATGTCTTTGTTTGCCGTAATAAGTTCCATAAGGATTCATTCTTACAGTTTTGTCTTTTTCTAATCTCATTGGACAATGCGCCATTGAAGAAAGAACTTGTCGTGAGTTTGCAATAATGATTCCACCATTTTCATCATAAAGACCTACAAATCCACCTGTTAATTGATGGTTGAATGAGTCGATGTGGTCATTTTTAGCATCACATTCAGGAAAACTCTGTGTTCTGAATGACGAAACATCGTCCATAAAGTTTCTCTTGATAACTGATATATCACCGCTAAGTTTTGGTGTAATCTGGAAAGGTACAGTTTCTTTCCACTCCATATCGCTGCATCTACCCAAAGCAGAGTTTTCAGTTGAAATTGATGTTGTTTCGGCGGTGTATGGATATTTAACTGTTGTACGAACAAAAATAGCATCTGAAAATGATGTTGCAAAGAAATCGTAAGTATAACTACCTGATTCAATTTCTTTAGGTAAATGAATTTCACCTTTAACGCTCACACCATAGCCGTTGCCACCAACAGAAAGGGGAGTCATACTTGTGTTTTTGAATTCATACTTGTTTTTGCCATAAGTTATATACGATTGTAATAAATCATAATCGCCGATTTTTTTACCATCAATTTGTGCAAATGCAATTTGACCTTTTGGAGTAAACATTAATTGCATTCTTGGGGTTTCAAGCAAGTTTTTAAGTGGTGATTTTTCTTTCTTACCGTCAAATGAAATCTCTATTTCATATTTCTCTTTTATCTTCTTAAATTTCATGATTAAGAAAGCGGATTTACATTCGTCATCAGTTGCAACAGCAACAAAATCTTCGAGATATTTTGATTTAACAACTAATGAAGAAATGTCGGAAATATTTTCTTTAATTTCAATTTGAACACTTTGTAAAAGTGAGTTAGTTATATTGTGAATAGTAATCTTTTTAGTCTTTGGTATTGCAGAAACTTCGTCTTCAATAACTTTATCACTTAAATCGAGAGCAGTTTTTTCTCTTTGAATATTAAGTACAGGTGTTGCGAGTCCAAAGTGAGTTGTTGAAAGTAAAAGCACTCTGTTTTTGAATGATGGTGAGAGCATATCTCTGTCACTTGTGACCTTTGACATTGCTCTTGCACGCTCAATTCGGGTCCAGATTTTTCTGTTAAATGGTTTTTCAGACCAAGATGCATAACCTGTGAAATTACCGTCGGCGGTATCGTGTGTAAACTCAATTTTACCGATTGGCTTATGATTTTTAATATATCCGCCGGGAGTATCAAAAACAACATAGGGCAAGTCTGCAACTTCTTTAACAAGTCCGTGAATACCATCAGTATTTGCTACTTTGCCTGTAAATTTACCAAGGTCAATGGTTTCCCAGAATATTGCATCAGCGTCCATATTGATAAATAAGAAAAGGTCGTTATTTATTTCGCCTGATTCTTGCTTACTTCTTAAATCTTTTACCCACGCACGAAGACAACCCGCGTCACATACATCAGAGTTTGAATATGTAGGAATTATTGTAATACTTTCACCATTATAGGTGTAGGTGAGAGGGTTGAACGCTTCTTCGTCATTAAGTTTTGGAATAATTGTTCTGAATGCATCAAAGGGCACACAACTGTAATAAAGACAAAGCGCCTTGATACCAAGTTTGTTATATAAACTGACTTGTGATGGAGTGAACATAACTTCTTGCGGGCGTACAATCTTTTCGCAAGTGCCAAAAATGTCTTCAAGACCACTACCATCAGGGTTGGTGATAGCAAGATTTATGCTTTCACAGAATTCGTCTTCGGTCATTGCAGAAAGAGCACCATTGTTGTAGCCCATAATGATGTTCTCGTCGCCATATTTATCTACTCTTTCTTTCATCTTTTCAATGATGTCAGGAGCATATTCGGGCAATATTTTCTGTAATGAGAAAAAGTTTTCTGTGTCCCAAGTGCCTTTAACTGGAACACCTTGCTCATTAAATTCAGTAAGAGTATCAAGAATTTTTCTTATAATTCTAATGTCAGAGCCAAAACCTAAATTGTCGTTTGTATCACCACGATAAGAGTGATAGCAATTAACATGAAAGCCATAAGCTATATGTATTTTATTTTCAAGCATTTATATCACCATTCCCTTTAATATATTCAAAAAGTCGTGTACAACCAAGTAGAACATCGTCATAAGTAGTACCAAAATCCCTTGTGTACCAAGGGTCAGCTACATCGCGGTCAATATGAGTAAAACTCAATAATTTATGTATCTTATTATCCTTGTCATAACCAATAATGCGGTTTATATTTCTCATATTTGCGCTATCCATTCCAATTATGAAATCATATTTTTCATAGTCGGATTTTGTAAGTTGTACAGCTTGTCTTTTCGTGTAGGGTATACCCATTTCGTCAAGAATTTTCTTTGTGCCCCAGTGAGTATCATTACCGATTTCTTCAGTGCTTGTTGCACTTGAACGAATGAGAAACTCGTTTTCTAAACCATTCTTTTTAACAATATCTTTCATCACAAACTCTGCCATAGTTGAACGACAGATATTTCCGTGACAAACGAACATTATTTTAAACATCAAATCAAAACCTTTCTTTAATAATTTTACCATAATTTAAGTAATTTTCAAGTAATATTCATATTCTGCTTTTCATATTTATTTATGAACAAGGAGGGCTTGATTTGAAAGATTTAGTTGAAGTCAGAGCGGCAATGCTTGGTGAATATATAGTTGAGAATGAAGCAACAGTCAGAGCAACGGCAAAAGCCTTTGGAATAAGCAAAAGCACAGTGCACATGGATGTTGCTGAAAGACTTAAAAAAGTTAACCCATATTTATACAAAGAAGTTCGAAAAGTCCTTGAAATTAACAAAGCTGAACGTCATATTCGTGGTGGTATGGCTACAAAAGAAAAATATATGTGTAAAAAATAGAATTATTAAGAAAATTTGCCACAAATCACTTGAATTTTAGCCATATTTGTGTATAATATTATCTGTTAAAATATGTACATATATCACTTGAAAGGTGGACATTATAGTGGCAGACGAGAAAAATCTCTTTGTTGACCTTGAACATCAGGTCATGGAACTTTGGGACAAAGAGAAATATTATGAAAAACTTGTTGAGAAAAATAAGGGTAATAAAATGTTCCGTTTTCTTGACGGTCCTATCACTGCAAACAACCCAATGGGTATTCATCATGCTTGGGGTAGAAGCACAAAGGATATTTTTATCCGTTATAAAGCAATGCGTGGTTATGATTGCCGTCGTCAGAATGGTTTTGATTCACAGGGCCTTTGGGTTGAAGTTGAAGTTGAAAAGCAACTTGGTTTCAAGACAAAGAAAGACATTGAAAATTATGGTATGGACAAGTTTACACGTCAGTGTGTTGACCGTGTAAAGCATTTCTCAGGTATCATTACTGAGCAGTCAAAGAGACTTGGTCAGTGGATGGATTGGGACAACTCATACTACACAAATACAGACCTTAACATTCAGGGTATCTGGCATTTCTTAAAGGAATGTGATAATCACGGATGGATTCAGCGTGAATATAAGCCAATGCCTTGGTGTCCAAGATGTGGTACATCACTTTCAGAGCATGAAATGACAGGCTCATATAAGATGATGACACATAACTCTGTTTTCTTCAAACTTCCTATTGAAGAACTCGGCTCAAAAATCCTTGTTTGGACAACTACACCTTGGACATTATCTTCAAACGTAGCACTTGCAGTTAATCCTGAAATTGATTATGTTGAAGTTAAAATCAAGAGTGATGACCAGACTCTTATTCTTGCTAAAAATGCTATTAAATATCTTGGTGACGATAAACTCGAAGTTATTCGTGCACTCAAGGGTGAAGAACTTGTTGGTCTTCATTATGAAACATGCTTCGCAGATATCCCTGCACAGCAAGGTTTTGAACACAAAATCGTTGCTTGGGAAGATGTTGCAGCTGACGAAGGTACAGGCGTTGTTCATATCGCTCCTGGTTGCGGTATCGAAGACTTTGAACTTGGTGAAAGACTTGGTCTTCCAAAGGTTATGCCTATCGATGATACAGGTATTTACCTTGATGGTTTCGGCTTTATGACAGGTAAAGACAGCCACACTATCGCTGATGAAGTTTTCGCAAAACTTGACGAGCAGAACAAACTTTATAAAGTTGAGCCACACGAACACAGCTACCCAGTTTGCTGGAGATGTAAGAGTGAAATCGTTTTCCGTCTTGTTCCTGCTTGGTATATTAAGACAAGTGAAATTAAACCTAAACTTATTGAATGTGCAAATTCAGTTAAATGGGAACCTGCTTCAAACGGCAAGCGTATGAATGACTGGCTTACAAATATGGGTGACTGGAACATTTCTCGTAAGCGTTATTATGGAATGCCACTTCCATTCTATCCATGTGATTGCGGTCATATCACAGTTATTGGCTCAAAGGATGAACTTCGCGAGAAGGCAGTTGACCCAGCACAGGTTGATGCACTTCCTGAACTTCACAGACCATGGGTTGATGAAGTTAAAATTAAATGTCCACATTGTGGAAAAGAAGTATCTCGTGTTCCTGATATTGGTGACGTTTGGCTTGATGCTGGTATCGTTCCATTCTCAACACTTGATTACTTTACAGACCGTGAATCATGGGAAAAGAACTTCCCAGCAGAATGGGTTACAGAAATGCACGAACAAGTTCGTCTTTGGTTCTACTCAATGCTCTTTATGAGTACTGTTCTTGTAGGTAAGGCTCCTTATGAAAGAGTTGTTACTAACGGTATGGTTGTTGCAGAAGACGGCTCTAAATTCTCAAAAACAGGCTTTATGATTAAATTCGATGAAGCTGCAGAGAAAATTGGTGCTGATACTGTTCGTTATCTTTATGCAAGTGCACCAACTAACAATGATGTTCGTTTTGGTTATAACCTTGGCGACGAAGCAAGAAGAAAAATGCTTGGTTTCTGGAATATTTATACATTCTTTGATACCTATGCACAGCTTGATAAACCAAACTTTGCTGATTACAAAGTTGATTTTTCAAAGCTTACACCAATTGATAAATGGCTTGTTGTTAGAACTAATGAGTTCTTAGAAAAAGCAACTGCTTATATGGATGATTATAAGACATCTGCAATGATTAAAGATTTTGAAATCTTTGTTGATGATATTTCAAACTGGTATATCAGAACAAACCGTCGTCGTTTCTGGAAAACAGAAGACCAAGATGATAAGATGGTTGCTTATTGGACACTCTTTAATGCTCTTAAGGTTTGTGTTCAGACTATTGCTCCTGTTACACCATTTATGACAGAATATATCTGGCAGAATCTTATTAAAAAATGCGACCCAACAGTTGCTGAGTCAGTTCACCTTAGTGATTGGCCAACAGCACTTGAAGGCATTGAAGATGATGGTGTTATCGAACAAACTGCTCTTGTTCGCGAAGTAATTGCAACAGCAATGAGACTTCGTAACGAACAGCAGATTAAAGTTCGTCAGCCTCTCGCAAAACTTTTCGTTTGCTGCAATGCAGAAACTGCTGATAAAATCAAGAATTTTGAGAAGAATATTCTTGACGAACTCAATATTAAAGCAGTTGAATATATTGATGACATCAATGTTCTCGAAGACCAGTTCCTTGCAGTTAACTTTAAAGTTGCAGGTGCAGTTCTTAAGCAGAATGTAAACAAGATGAAGCAAACTCTTGAAGGCCTTTCTGCAGATGAAATGAAAGCTCTTACAACAGCAGTTGTTGCTGGTGGTGAAGTAGAAGTTCCAGGTTGGGAAGAAAAGTTTGACGCGTCAATCTTTGCTGTTCAGTCAAAGACAAAAGATGGTGTTGTTTCTGCTGAATTTGCTCCTGAAAGCGTTGTTGCTCTTGACATCGTTCTTACTGATGAACTTCTTAAAGAAGGCGTTGTTCGTGATATTATCCGTCAATGTCAGGTTGCTCGTAAAGATGCTGGCTATCAGGTTGAACAAAGAATCAATGCATCAATCATTGTTGATGATGAGTTTATCGTAAATGCACTTAATGAAAAACTTTCATACATTGCAGGTGAACTCCTTGCTGATTCTGTGGTAATTAACGAAGAAATCAGCGCTGACTATTCAACAGAGTTCTCAATCAATGATAAGAAAATCAAAGTTTCAGTTGTTAAAGGAGAATAAAAGATGTTTCAAGTTAGTAAAGATATGAATATCGGCGAAATCCTTGATAATGCAAGAGAAACAGTTCCATTCTTTTTAAGTCTTGGAATGCATTGCCTTGGCTGTCCTTCAGCTCGTGGCGAAACTGTTGAACAGGCTTGTATGGTTCACGGTGTTGACCCTGACGAGTTTGTTGAAGGAATTAACACATTCCTTAAAGAAAACGCAAATAAATAATTTTAAATCCCCCTATTTACAGGGGGATTTTGTCTAAAAGAGGTGAGTTATATGAAACTTGACAGCAGATTAATGGCAATTGCCAATTTAGTAAGAGAGAATAAGGTTTTTGCAGACATTGGCACAGACCATGCTTATTTGCCTGTATATTTGGTTGAAAAAGGTATAATAAATAAAGCAATTGCAGCAGATTTGCGTGTAGGACCTCTTGAAAATGCTAAACTTGCTGTTGAATCATATAACTATTCTGACAAAATTGAACTTCGTCTTTCTGACGGACTTGATAATTTTAAAGAAAACGAAGTGAAAGAAATCGCAATTGCTGGCATGGGTGGCCTTTTAATTTCTTCTTTTATTGAGCGTACTGTTTGGTTGAAAAATAGTGATATTCACTTGATTTTACAACCAATGACTCATGTTGAAGAATTGCGAAAAACACTCTTTGATAATGGCTTTATCATTGATAGTGAAGTTGTTGCAGAAGATGATGATAAGCTTTACATAATTGTTAGTGCATATTATTATGGTGATTCAACAGCTTATACTGATTTCAACTTAATTGTCGGCAGATTACCACATAATAATGATGATTTATCAAAAAAATATCTCACAAAGATTTATGAGAAATATAATAAAAAGTTAGTCGCACTAAAAAAAGCCAATAAAGAGTGTGAAGAATTAGAAAAAATAGTAGGGGAGTTGAGTAAATGGCAACAGTAAAAGATGTTTACACTTTTATTGATAAAATTGCACCTTTTAATATGCAAGAAGAATGGGATAATTCAGGTTTTCTTGTAGGTGATGAAAATCAAGTTGTAAATAAAATCTTATTTGCCCTTGATATTACAACTGATGTCGTGAATCAGGCGATTGATTTCGGTGCAGATTTAATAATTACTCATCATCCATTGATTTTTAAACCAGTATCGAATGTGTTGAGTGACACTATTATCTATAAACTTATTGAGAACAAAATCAGCATAATTTGTGCTCATACCAATTATGACAAAGCCGTTGACGGAGTAAATGATATACTTTGCAATACAATTGGTTTAAACAATTTTGAAAAATTAGAAAATAATTGCTTAAATATTGCATATACAGAAAAATCAATTTTTACTAAAGACTTTGTTTGTGAAATTAAAGCAAAACTTAGCGGAATTGTAAGATATAATTCAATTGAAAAAAGCATTAATAAAATAGCCGTTTGTAGTGGCTCTGGCAGTGATTATATTCAATTAGCAAAAGAAATGAAATGTGATGCTTTACTCACAGGTGATGCATCTCATCACGCTTTTCTTGATGCTGATGAAATGGATATTTTATTAGTTGCAGCAGGCCATTTTGAAACGGAAAACATTGCAATTAAACCATTATTAGAAAAGATAGAAAAAGAATTTGAGTTGGATTGTGTTTTAGCAGTACAAAACACACCAATAATCACGATTTAAGAGGCTTTATGGCGTTAGACGGAATTACACTGGGACTTGTTAAAAACGAGCTTAGAAACTACATTTTGGGTTCTAAAATTGATAAGATACATCAACCTTCAAAAAATGAGTTGGTGTTTATTTTGCGTACCCGAAATGGCGGATATAGATTATATTTATCCTGTGACGGTCAAAGCCCGAGAGTGCATTTAACAAGATATAACCTTGAAAATCCAAAAACACCACCAATGCTTTGTATGTTGCTTCGCAAAAGACTTTGTGGCGCAACACTTGTCGACATCAAACAGGTTAACAACGATAGAATTTTGATTTTTGAGTTTGATGGCACAACTGAAATTGGTGACAAAACTAAATATTATATTATCTGTGAGATTATGGGGCAAAGAAGTAATATTATTCTTTGTGATAATGATTACAAAATAATTGATGCTGTTAAAAGAGTTGATGAAGAAAAATCATCAGTTCGAGAAATTTTGCCCGGACTTAAATACGAATTGCCACCAATGCAAGAAAAATGTAATATCTTAACCGATACAGTAGACAATATAGTAAACAGAGTTTTATCTTATCCTGAAAAGTTGCTTTCTAAAGCGATTTTAGAGTGTATTGAAGGCTTATCACCAATTGTTGCCCGAGAAATTGCATATAGAACTATATTTGATGACAAACAAGTGGGTTTGTTGTCAGATATTGAACAAGAAAGACTACAAAGTGAAATTGAAATAATAAGAAATGAAATTGACAACAATAAATTTACTCTACTTAATTCTGTTGACGGAGTACCTTTTGATTTTTCATTTATAAATGTCCGTCAATATGGTAATTCATTAAGTAAAAAGTCTTATGATTCAATATCAGAATTGC
The DNA here is from genome assembly GCA_045632525.1 of Candidatus Fimenecus sp. GTDB lineage: Bacteria > Bacillota > Clostridia > Oscillospirales > Acutalibacteraceae > Fimenecus. The sequence goes on along the minus strand of JAZQWV010000026.1, from coordinate 33,281 downwards.
TGGATGATTTTTATTTTGAAAAAGACAAAATAAATCGAACAAAAAGAAAAGCGGCTGATTTGTTTAAATTATTAAACAGCGCAATTGAAAGAACAGCAAGAAAAATTAATAACAGAAGACTGGAACTCGAAAAAAGTGTTAATCGTGAGCAAATTAGAATTTATGCTGAATTGATTACATCAAATCAATATCGCTTGACAGAAAAAGCATCGGTCTATAAATTAGAGAATTATTACGATAACAATAATATTATTGAAATTCCCGCTAATCCCGCATTGTCTCCGTTACAGAATGCTCAAAAGTATTTTAAAGAATATAAAAAGGCTGCTAATGCTGAAAAAATGCTTTATAATCTTATAGAGGATGGAGAGCAAGAACTTATTTACCTTGATACTGTTTTAGATAATTTATCCCGAGCAGAAACTGAAAGAGAGATTACTGAAATTCGTGATGAGTTAGAGCAGGGCGGTTATTTAAAGATTAAAAAGGGGAATAAGAATAAAAAAGAAAAACCTTTGCCGCCGCTTGAATTTATGTCAAGCGACGGATTTAGAATTCTCGTTGGCAGAAATAATGTTCAAAATGATATGTTGACATTGAAAACAGCGAAAAACTATGATGTGTGGTTGCACATTCAAAAATATGCCGGTTCTCATACAATAATTATTGCAGATAAAAAAGAGATAACAGAGACTGCAATTTTTGAGGCTGCGTCTATTGCTGCATTTTATAGTAAGGTGCAAAATTCATCGTTAGTTGCTGTTGATTATACTTTAGTTAAAAATGTTAAAAAGCCTGTTGGTGCAAAACCTGGTAAGGTGATTTATAACACATATAACACAATTTATGTAACGCCCAATAAAGAGTTAATTGAAAAACTTTGCATAAAATAAACCGGAAAGAAAATTCTTTCCGGTTTTATTTCTTTATACTTCATCAGAAACGAGAATCTCGTTGTGACGGAATAAAAGTGACAAGCACCAAATTCCCGCTAATGCAATTACTGTATAAATAATTCTACTAATTATTGCGCCTTGGCCACCAAAGAGCCAAGCAACAAGGTCAAACTGAAACAAACCAATTGCACCCCAGTTAATTGCACCGATTATAACAAGAATTAATGAAATTCTGTCAAGCATCATATTCACTCCTTAAAATAAAAGTTGTATTTACCTGCACGATTATTATGAGTAAAAATATATGCTTTATTCAAAAGTTTAAATTTTTGCTTTTTGTTTTAAAATTTCAACTTTGTCGGTCTTTTCCCACATTACATCGCAGTCTGTTCTACCAACATGACCATAAGCAGCAAGCTGTTTGTAAATAGGATTACGAAGTTTGAGAGTGTCGATAATAGCAGCGGGACGAAGGTCGAAAACTTCGTTAACGATGTCGCCAAGTTCAGAGTCTTTGAGTACGCCTGTACCAAATGTGTCAACCATAACTGAAACAGGTTTTGCAACACCAATAGCATAAGCTAACTGAATTTCACATTTCTTAGCAAGACCAGCAGCAACAATGTTTTTCGCAACATATCTTGCTGCATAAGCAGCTGAACGGTCAACTTTTGTTGGGTCTTTACCTGAAAATGCTCCACCGCCGTGACGAGAATAGCCACCGTATGTATCAACGATAATCTTACGACCTGTAAGACCTGAGTCACCCATAGGACCACCAATTACAAATCTGCCTGTTGGGTTAACAAAAATCTTTGTGTTATCATCAATAAGATTAGCAGGAATAATTGGGTCAATAACATATTTCTTAACATCCTCACGGATTTGTGCAAGCTCAACATCAGCACTATGTTGTGAAGATACAACAATTGCATCAATTCTAACAGGATTTCTGTCATCATCATATTCAACAGTTACTTGTGTTTTACCATCAGCACGAAGATAAGCGAGTGTACCATCTTTTCTAACTTTTGTGAGCTGAACTGCAAGCTTGTTTGCAAGTGAAATTGGCATTGGCATAAGTTCAGGTGTTTCGTCACAAGCAAAACCGAACATCATACCTTGGTCACCAGCGCCATTAAGGTTATAGAAATCGTCATTTCCTTCTTTAATTTCCATTGAATTGTCAACACCAAGAGCAATGTCTGATGATTGTTTGTCAAGAGCAACAAGTACTGCACAAGTATTGCCGTCAAATCCTTTTGCGCTATCATCATAACCAATTTCAAGAACAGTATTTCTAACAATTTCAGGGATGTTTACCTGTGCTTTTGATGTGATTTCACCCATAACAAGAACTTGTCCTGTTGTTACTGTTGTTTCACAAGCTACGCGTGACATTGGGTCTTGAGCGAGCATTGCGTCAAGAACTGCATCAGAAATTTTATCACAGATTTTATCTGGATGTCCTTCTGTAACTGATTCAGATGTAAATAAAAATTTTGCCATATTTGTTTCTCCTTCAAAAAAATCAGGCACCCATAAGGGTGCCGTTTAAAACAACCTTATATCTCGGAAAATCCGCAGGAATTAGCACCACGCTTAAAAGCAGGTTGCCGGGTTTCATAGGGCCGGTCCCTCCACCACTCTGCATAAGGATAATATTTAATTCTTATATATTCTATCACATTTTTGACTATTGTCAACTACATACCAAGTTTTTTAACAATTTTTTCGACTGCAAAATAAACAGGGTAGAATGGAATAACATTAAAGCAAGATTTTACTGTATTTAATGCTGTTGAACCCCATACGCCTGCCCAATATGTTTCTGACACAAGTGGAATACCCATAATTGTATAGAATATTGGTGTAAAAACAATGTTTGCAAGCCATCCTAAAATGATTGTTATTGCGATAGTAATAATTGCTGACAAGGCATAAGATTTTACTGAAAATCTTTTTTCTTTGAAGACTTTTGCAAAGAGTTTGCTAAAAAGTGACATTGAAACAACAATTCCGCTACCAAGAATCACATTCATGATTTCACCAATACCAAAGGTTGTTGTTTTAGTAAGGTGAATGATATTTTTAACTACTTCAACCAAAATGCCTTGAACTGGTCCAAATACCATACCAGTAAGAACAGCAGGGAAGTCAGAAAAGTCAATTTTCATATAACTAACACCGGGAATGATATTGATTTCTGGGAAAGTCATATAAATTACTGTGGCAATTGCTGTCATTAATGCTGTGATAGTTAAGTTAAAAGTTTTTTTGTTGTTTGGGTTTGACATATAATCATTTCCTTTCGTTTGATTAGTTGTCAAAGAGAAAATGCCCTGCTAAATATAGCAGGGCAAATGTAACTTTTTTTATAAGTCGCATCTTCTTTCATCCGGACTATACCGTCGGTTTAGGAATTTCACCTAATCAGCATTCGCTCGTGGACTTTACCACCGGTGGAGAATTGCACTCCGCCCTGAAGACAACTAATTATTAATATTTTATGATTTTATTATAGCACTGTTACTATGTTTGTCAATAGGCTTTTTGGTAATACTGAGCATAGAAATTGCAATTATCATAAGAATAGGGAATAATGCACCAAATCCAAGACCGATTTTTAAAGCTTCACCAGATGATGGGTCTGTTGACATCTTGAGCGTCATAAAGCTAATAAACCAAGGTCCTAATGTGCATCCGGTGTCACCTGATAAAGCCAATACGCTGTACATTGAACCTCCACCTTTAGGGAAAAGTCTAGCTGCAAGACTTAAAGTTGCTGGCCACATAATGCTAACAGTTATACCAGTAATTGCACAAGTTAAAAGCGAAAATACAGAGTTATTAATAAAACAAGTGCCTAAATAACAAATTGCGCAGAGTAATGCTGAATTTGATAACGCTGTTTTAAGATTGATTTTTTCACCAACAAATCCAAATATCATTCTACCAGTGCCCATAAGTACTGCGAAAAGGCAAGGTCCTAATAAATCTCCGGTCATTTTAGAAACCTTTAAACCAGCTTCTGCAAAATATGAAGACCATTGCGACATTCCAATTTCTGATGCACCTGAACAAATCATAATAAGGATTAACAATATGAATTGTTTTGAAAACAGCATTTTAAAGAATGGAGTTTTTTCTTCACTTGTAAGGTTTGGCTTGATTGGTACACTGATAAAATTTATTGTGTTTATAAGCGGTATCAATGACCAAATAATTGGAGCAATGAACCATAAATCATTGCCCAAAAGTTTAATCATAATTGTGGTAAACAACACAACGCCTACCTGACCCCAACAATAAAAAGAATGCAAAAGACTCATTTCAGCTGTTTTCTTTTCGCCTGGAATTGATTCAACAATAGGGCTTATAATAACTTCTGTTATACCACTACCAATTGCAGAAAGCATAATTGAAATAACAATTCCTAAATAAGAATTATTCAACATATTAGGTAATACACCTAAACTTGCTAATCCTAAAAACGCAATTCCTTGTGATGCAATTGCTAATGGTTTATAGCCAATTTTATCTACAAATTTTATTGATATAGTATCAACGGCTAATTGCGTCGCAAAATTTATGGTTATTAATAATGAAAGTTTTGCAAGTGTTATATTAAATTTGTCGCTAAAAATAACAAATAAAAGGGGAGCAATGTTATTTATGATACCTTGAACAATATATCCTGTATAACATGCAATTTTTGTGCCTGTAAAAGTTCTGTTTTTCATTATACTCGTGTGATTATTGCTTCAATATTGCCAGAAATCTGGAATTCACCATAATTTGCAGGAATAAAAAGACTATCTCCTTTTTTTATTTCAATATTATCAATTTTGCCAATGCCATCAGTAATGAGAACTGAGACGAAGGATTTGTTATCAGCAATATCAACGAAAGTTTCTTTTACATTAATCCTTTCCACATTAAACAACTCACATTTTGTTAGTAATTGTTTTGTGAAATCATCACCAATGACAAGTTCACCTTCAGGATTCGTATCTCTTGTAGGTGGTGTGCAAGTTGTAACATCAATTGCTTTTTCTGTGTGTAATTCTCTTGGTTTGCCATCAGCACCAAGTCTTCCGTAATCATAAACACGATATGTGGTGTTAGAATTTTGTTGTATTTCAGCCAAAAGAATGCCTTTTCCTATCGCGTGAAGTGTTCCTGCTTCAATAAAGAAAAGGTCACCTTTTTTCACTTTAACTTTGTTTACTGCATCGAGAAAAGTGTTGTTTTCAATAGCTTCTTTGAATTCTTCACTTGTGAGTTCACGGTTGAATCCATAAATAAGTTCTGCATCATCTTCGCAGTCGAGAATATACCAACACTCTGTTTTACCATATTCATTTTCAACTCGCATTGCATAGTCGTTATCCGGATGAACTTGCACAGATAAATCATTTTTTGCATCAATGAGTTTAATGAGAATAGGGAAATATTCAAACTTTTTACCATTTTCTCCAAGAAAATCTGGATTGCTATTTATTACTTCTGTCAATGTTTGATTAGCAAAAGTACCATTTTCTATTGTATTTTGACCATCCTTGTGGCAAGAAAGCATCCAACCTTCTGCAAGTTTTGTTAGGTCTGATTCAAAACCATATTCATCACGAAGTTTTGTGCCACCCCAAAGATAATCTTTAAAAACAGGATTTAATTTTAAAATTTCCATAATAAAATCTCCTTTAATAAAATCAAATAATTCTATCATATAATGCCAATATTTTCAATAATTCATTGTAAAATCTCTTTGTTATGCTATAATAATTTTATTAAGTGAACGGAGAAAATTTATGAAACAAAATATAATTTTCTATTTTTCAGACCAACAAAGATATGATACAGTAACCCCTGAAATTATGCCTAATTTAATGGCGTTAGCAGATGAAGGCACATTTTTTGAAAATTGTTATACTTGCCAACCTGTTTGTGGTCCTGCAAGAGCAAGTTTACAAACTGGTGTCTATCCCACTGAATGTGGATGTCACATCAATGGAATCCCACTACGTGATGATACTAAGACACTTGCTGATTATTTTAACGAGAATGGCTATGAAACCGCGTATATAGGCAAGTTGCATCTTGCATCAGGAAAAAATGGTGGAAAAATAATTAAATGTGAAAAAACTGCTATTCCCAAAGAGCGTTTGTGGGGATACAACTATTTCCGCGGAGCCGATGTATTAGAATTCACTTCTCATGGTTACGATGGCTATGTTTTTGATGAAAACGGCAATAAAATAGATTTTTTGGGTTATCGTTCTGACCGAATTAATGATTTTGCAATAGAATATATTGAAAACTACAATAGTGATAAACCATTCTTTATGTTTATTTCTCAACTAGAACCACATCATCAGAATGACCACAACAGATTTGAAGGTCCAAAAGATAAAGTTGATAAATATAAAGATTATCCAATACCAGATGACTTATCGTTTTTGAAAGGCAATTATAAAGAACAATATCCCGACTATCTTGCTGCTATCGAGAGTCTTGATGATAATTTGGGCAGATTGATAAAGGTTTTAAAAGAAAAGGGCATTTATGACAATACAACCATAATTTATACATCTGACCATGGATGTCACTTTAAAACTAGAAATGCAGAATATAAAAGAAGTTGTCATGACGCATCAATTCATATTCCACTTGTCATTAAAGGTAACGGATTTGAACAAGGTAAGCGTGAAGATAAAATACTCAGTCTCGTTGATTTGCCACCAACATTGCTTGAATCTGCTGAAATTGCTGTGCCAGAGAACTACCAAGGAACTGCTATTCAGTCAAAACACGATACAGATTGTGCATTTATTCAAATTAGTGAGAGTCAATGTGGAAGAGCAATAAGAACAAACGAATATACATATTCAGTTTCTTGCGGAAAATTACTTTCGTCAAGATCAAAAATATATTTTGAAGACTATCTTTACGATAATGTTAAAGACATAGCACAAAAGAATAATTTAATTAGCTCTAAAGATTATGAACAAATAAGAAAAGCGTTAAAATCACGCTTGATTAATGAAATTGTTAGAATTGAAAATAAAAAACCGATTATCTTACCAAGAATTATAAAAAAACGGAAATAAATTGCACAAGCAACTAGATAATTATTCAAAATTACTGCAAAATTTAATTAAAATATATCAAAAAATGCAGTTTTTTAATTATTTGCTTGCAAAATTTGAATAAATAATATACAATAATCGGCGATATAATTTTTGGAGGTTATCCCATGCTTTATAATGAAATGAGCAGAGATGAACTTGTTTCTCTTAAAAACAAACTTGAAAAAGAATATGAAGAAATCAAAGCACTTGGTTTATCCCTTGATATGTCTCGTGGAAAGCCAGGAGCAGACCAACTTGATTTATCAGTAGATATGCTCAATGTGATGGTTAATGCTGAAGATTGCAAGGCTGAAAATGGTTTTGATTGTCGTAATTATGGTGTGCTTGATGGTATTCCTGAATGTAAAAAACTTTTTGCTGATATGCTTCAAGTTGATGCAAAAAATATTGTAATTGGTGGCTCTTCAAGTCTCAATCTTATGTATGACTACCTTAATCAGTGCATGTATTTAGGTGTTACTGGGTGTGAACCTTGGTCAAAACAGGGTAAGGTTAAGTTTATCTGCAATGTTCCAGGCTATGATAGACATTTTGCTATCACTGAATTCTTTGGTATTGAAATGATTTCAGTTGAAATGGACGACAAAGGTCCTGATGTTGAAAAGATAAAAGAACTTGTTAAAGACCCCATGGTTAAAGGTATGTTCTGTGTACCAAAATATTCAAACCCAACAGGTGTTACATATAGTGATGAAAAAGTTCGTGCTTTGGCAAGTTTAAAGCCTGCTGCAAAAGATTTCCGAGTAATTTGGGATAATGCGTATATTGTTCACGAATTAACTGATACACCAGATAAACTTTTGAATATTTTTGATGCTTGTAAAGAGTTTGGAACAGAAGATTATTTTGTTGAGTTTACATCAACTTCAAAAATAACTTTTCCTGGTGCTGGTGTTTCAGCAATTGCAGCATCTGATAGTAATATTGCAGAAATTAAGAAGAGACTTAATTTTCAGACAATCAGTTATGATAAACTTAATCAACTTCGTCATGTGAAATATTTAAAAGATGTTGACGGTGTTAAGTCATATATGAAAAAGCATGCAGATATTATTGCTCCAAAATTCAAAATTGTTCTTGATATGCTTGCAAACGAAATAAAACCTCTTGGAATTGGAAAATGGGTTGAAGCGAAAGGTGGATATTTCATTAGCTATGATACAGTTGGCTCAAGTGCAAAGAGAATAGGTGAACTTTGCAAAAATGCTGGTCTTGTATTAACAACTGTTGGTGCAACATATCCTTATGGTATTGACCCTGAAGATAAGAATATTAGAATTGCACCTACATTCCCATCAGTAGACAATTTAAAAAAAGCGATGGAAGTATTCTGTCTTTGTGCAAAACTCGCAGCTGTTGAAGCTTTGTTATAAGGTGATATTATGTCATTTTCAAGTGAAGAAAAAATGAATAAGAAATCATTTGTTTCTGCTGTAATTGTTTCAGCAGGAAATTCTTCACGCATGGGTGGAATTAACAAACAGTTTTTAAAGATTGGTGGTATTCCAGTAATTGCACATTCAGTCAAAGCATTCTCTAATTGCGATTTTATTGATGAAATTGTCATTGTAACTCGTGCGAGTGATATTGATGAAGTTAATAAAATTATAAGAGATTATAATCTTTCAAAAGTTGTTTCAGTTGTTATGGGTGGCGAAACCCGTCAATTGAGCGTTTTGAATGGTGTAAAAGAAATATCATCTGACGCTGATTTTATTGCAATTCATGATGGTGCGCGTCCTTTAGTAACGGAAAAAGTTATTATTGATACTTTGAATTGTGCAATTGAATCCAATGCAGCAACTACTGGTGTAAAGGTTGTTGACACAATTAAATGTGTCGATGAAAAGGAAAACATTATTGATACACCTGACAGAACTTTTTTAAGAGCTGTTCATACGCCACAGATTTTCAAAAAAGATTTGTATCTTGATGCAGTTAATAATGTGCCTAACAGTAAGGATTTTACTGATGATTGTAAACTTATCGAAGCTTATGGTCATAAGGTCAAAACCGTCAATGGAGATTATAAGAATATTAAAATTACGACTCCAAGTGATATAGAACTCGCTACATATTATCTTTCAAAAAGGGGAGAGTAAGATGCTTAGAATAGGTCATGGTTATGATGTGCATAAACTTGTTGAAGGCAGAAAACTAATTCTTGGTGGCGTTGAAATAGAAAATGACGGAATTGGTCTTTTAGGCCATTCTGATGCTGATGTTTTGCTTCATGCTATTTCAGATTCTCTTCTTGGTGCGTGCGCATTAGGGGATATTGGTAAACACTTTCCTGATACTGATGATAATTTTAAAAATGCAGATAGTCTTGTGCTATTGAAAAAGGTTGTTGAGATTATCAAATCACATGGTTTTTCAATAAATAATATTGATGCAACTGTTATTGCTCAAGCGCCAAAACTTGCGCCTTTTATTGATGATATGAGAATGAATATTTCTCAAGCGCTTGGGATTCCTGTTAGACAAGTAAGTGTTAAGGCAACAACTGAAGAAAAACTTGGCTTCACAGGTTCTAAAGAGGGTATTTCAGCTCACTGCGTTTGCTTGGTTGAAGATAAAAAGAATATTAAATTTATATAATTTAAAAGGCTCATACGAGCCTTTTTTGTTTTTTCTCATATAGTGTAATAGGGTGATAAATTATGTATAAAATCAAATTTTCTTCTGTTACACATGCCCTGAAAGCAAAAGAGATAATAGAAAATATGGGATATAGAGCAAAAATTAATAAAAATACAAATCCTAGTAAAAATGAGGGTTGTGGTTACAGTATAATTTTTATTGGCGATGTAAATCGTGTAGTAATAAGACTTGATATAAATAAGGTAAAATATTTAGGATATGAGTTGATTAAATGATTTATTTAGACAATAGTGCAACGACATATCCTAAACCTAAACCCGTAATAGACTCATATAATAAATCTTTTTATAATTTTGGTGCTAATGCTGGTCGTGGTTTTTATGAAATGGCAATAAAAACTACTGAGCAAATTTTCAATACAAGAAAAAAGGTCTGTAACTTTTTTGGTTGTGATAGTCCTGAAAAAGTGATTTTAACTTATAACTGCACAATGGCATTGAATATGGCAATTAAAGGCGTTGCACGAAAAGGTGGACATTTTATAATATCAGATTTAGAGCATAACTCTGTCTTAAGAACTGTTGAGAAGCTAAAAACTGACGGAATATGCGATTATTCTATTGCAAAAATCGATAATAATGATAGTAAGACAATTCAAAATTTTTCTGAATGCATAAGAAAAAACACAATTGCTATTATCTGCACAGGTGCATCAAATGTTTTTGGGATGATTACGCCATACAATGAACTAGCTAAATTAGCCCATAAGAATAATATTTTGTTTATTCTTGATGCGGCACAAATAGCAGGAGTTTTACCAGTAAGCATTGAGAATAATGGCATTGATATTCTTTGCTGTGCAGGCCATAAAGGTTTATATGGTCCTACAGGCACAGGGATAATGATTATTAACAACGAAACTTTAATGAACACAATTATCGAAGGTGGCACAGGAAGTAACTCAATGTCTGTGCAACAACCTGATATTATACCTGACCGATTTGAAAGCGGAACTCCAAATGTTCAGGGGATAATTGCTTTAGGCAAGGGTATAGACTTTGTAAACAGTATTGGCGTTGAAAGAATTTACAATCACGAGAAAAAATTGACTGAGTATTTATGCGAAGAATTGAATAAAATCAGTAAAATAGAACTGTATGCCAGCAATAGAAAAAGTGCTCCAATTTTATCTTTTAATTTAAAAAACATGCATAGTGAAGATGTTGCTGAGAGACTTTCCGCATATAATATTGCTGTGCGTGCGGGATTGCATTGTTCTCCTTTAGCTCATCAAAAAATGAAAACTCAAGAAAGTGGAACAGTCAGAATTTCACCGTCAGTTTTTACACAAAAAAAAGATATAGATTTTCTAATAAAATGTGTCAGAAAAATTGCAAAATGAAATAACTTGTGATACAATATATTGTGAATATATATATCTGTATGCTTTTTTACAGATATTTGCAATATGTTGTATTTTTTTATGAGAGTGAGCGTGTGTTTTTTATGTTTATCGAAGCATTTGAACAGTTCAAAAAAGCGATTTTTTCTTTTGATAGCATAAGTGATTTTCTTGATATAATTTTAGTTGCTTTTGTTATTTTCAGCATTATTAGTTTGATTAAAGAGACAAGAGCTATTCAGTTGGCAAAGGGCTTAATAATTTTGGTGTGCATATATGCTCTTGTTAGCCTTGCTGATATGGAAGTGAGTAAATTCATTCTTAATTTCATATTTAACAACTTATTTATAATTATTGTTATTATTTTTGCACCTGAATTAAGACACATTCTCGAAAGAGTTGGTAAGAGTTCAGTTTCAAAAATTAATATATTTAATCTAAAGAATAAAATTGATTTTGAAAAGCAAGAAGATACAATTAATTCAATCAACGGTGTGTGCAAAGCTTGTGTTGATATGAGTGATAAGAAGATTGGTGCTTTGATTGTTTTTGAAAAAGACTCTTTGTTAGGTGAAATCACAAAAACCGGCACAACTCTTGACGCAAAAGTAACGACTGAATTGATTGAAAATATTTTCTTCCCAAAAGCTCCAATGCATGATGGTGCAATTGTCATTAAAGATGGACGAGTTACAGCGGCTGGCTGTATTCTTCCTCTAACTTCAAAAGATGATTTGAGCAGTGAACTTGGAACTCGTCACAGAGCTGCAATTGGTATGTCAGAAACAAGTGATGCAATTGTTGCTATTGTTTCTGAAGAAACCGGTGCTATTTCAATTGCAGAAAACGGAAAATTGATGCGAGATGTTTCTGACGGTGTACTTCGTGAAGTTTTAATGACTAATTTCGTTAAAACTAGTAACAAAGAAGATAGCAAATTTAAAAAGATTTTGAGAGGTGGAAAAGATGAAGAATAAAAAATTTTCTCTAGAAAATATTCTTAATAACAACCGCTTCTTAATGGTTGTGTCGTTTTTAATTGCGTTTGGTTTATGGATTTGGGTTGCAATTGATAAAAGCCCTGAAATTCAAACGGTAATTACTAATGTTCCAGTAAAAATCAATTTAGAAAACAGTATTCCACAACAACTTGGTTTGCAAATATTTGGTAAATCTGAATTTACTGTTGATGTTACAGTTACAGGTAAAAAATATATTTTATCAAATCTTAAAGCAGAAGATATTCAGGTTGAGGCAAACACTAATTATGTTAATAGTGCAGGCACAAAAACACTTCAACTTAAAGTTACTCCAACTGACACTTCTGAAGAATTTGATATTGCTTCCGTGTCTTCTACTTATATTGAAGTGTTTTTCGATACATATAAAGAAGTTGAACTTTCAATTAATGGTGATATTGCAACTGAACTTAAAAGCATAATACCAGATGGTTGTATAATGGGTGATATTGTTTTTTCGAAGAACACAGTTACTGTTAGCGGACCAACAACTGAAATCAACAGAATTACAGGTGTTTTTGCTACCGCTAAAATTGACGAAGTTTTAGAAAAAACAACAACAGTTGACCCTGAAGTGAAACTAATTACAAGTGATGGTTCAAAACTTGAATACTCAAAAATGTCAATTGATGATGCTGAAATTACTATGACTATTCCTGTTTTAAAAGTAGTTTCGTTACCAACAGTAGTTGAATTTAAAAATGCACCATCATATTTCATTGAAAATCCATTATCATATACGGTGTATCCGTCAACAGTAGAAGTTGCAGTTCCTGTTGATGTCATAGATACAACAAAGCATTTTGTTGTAGATACAATTGATTTTGCTGACATCAGCAATAGTTATAACACTTATAATATTGATGTTGAATCAATAAATTCATTTAAAATCGTCGACGAATCAATCAAAAGATTCAGAGTGCGTGTTAATGCATCTGAGTTTGAATCTAAGACTATAACAGTACCAATGTCAAAGATTACATTAAAAGACAATAGAAATGATTTTAAGGTTGTTTTAAATGAGAATAAAGATATTGCAGTTACGGTAATTGGAACACCAACTTCTCTTGAAAAAATTACTTCTGATAACATTTCAATTCAGGTTGATACAGCTGATAAATCTTTGACTAAAGATACCACTGCAATTTCTGCAAAGGTTATTGTGAATGGTGAAAGTGGCTGCTGGGCATTTGGTAAATATGATATTAAAGTAAAAGTTACACCTAATGAATAATTTTAAAGGAGGCAGAATATGAAAAAAATAATATCTATTTGTTTAATAGTCGTAATCTGCCTTTCTTTTTGTTCATGTGATTTTTCGATAGATGCAGTTGATACTCTAATGAGACCACCAAAGTTAAGTGGTGAAAGCAGTCTTCTGCAAGTTGCTTTTGAAAACTCGTTAGAAGATTCAAGTTCTGTAATTATGAAAAATCCCATTAGTGGGGATAATCGTTCATCGTTTCTTTTCTATGATTTAGATAATGATAATTCACCAGAAGCATTTGCATTTTATTCTGACCCCGAAACAAGTGAAACAGCATTTTTTAGTATTTTTAAAAAGGATGCTGATAATTGGGTTAGAGTTGCAAATATAAAGGGTCGTGGCGAAGAAATTTATGAAATTGAATTTGCAGATTTAAATGGTGATGGCATTTTTGAAATTGTCATTTCCTGGACGTTTTTAACTGCTTCAGAAAAAAACAGAAGCAATTCATTTTCTAATGTCAGCGATAGAGTATTGACAGTCTATAGTTACTCGGAAAAAGAAACCTCTCTTTTAAAAACAGAATATTTCACAAAAATATTTGTAGATGATTTCAATAACGATAAAACCGATGAAATACTTTTATTAAATATTAATCTTGCTAATGTTGAGAATCGCACAACAGCAAGATTATTAAGCTTTAATAATGACTATTTAGTTGACAAAGACATTTCTCTCACATTGAGTAATATGCTTGATATATATAATATTTCGACGGATAGTTTAAATGATAATACGCGAATATATATTGACGGATTAATTAATGAAAATACATTAATAACTGAAGTGATTGATATTAATCATAACGACTTCACAACAACACTTCCGCTATATGAAGCTAACACAACTGAGTTCCCATTGACAGCAAGAGGTTCTCAAATTTATAGTTTTGATATTGATAATGATGGTGTTGTTGAAATTCCAACCTATGAAACAATGCCTGACGCAGTTAATAAGTCAAACTCAACAACAGAAACAACTCCGCTATCTTTGACAGTCTGGTCAGAAATCAATGAAAATGAATTAATTGTTGATTTCAAATGCCTATATAATGTTTCATATAACTATTTTTATGTAATTCCTGAAAACTGGATAAATAAAGTATCTGTTGTTTATAATGTTGATAGTTCTGTTTTGAGTTTTTATGAGAAAACTGACGACAATACTCAAAAGACTGAAATCATTTCCTTCAAAGTGTTTAACACAAATGAATGGGACGATTATGATGGAAAGTATGTGAAATTCTTAGAAGATGAAATTTTAGTTTTTACATATCTTATTAATAGCAATTCAGTATACAGCGAAGCAACACTGTTGAAAAATTTTGTAATAGTTGATTAGGAGAATTATTATGAAGTATGTTTTAGTTGCAGAAGATGAAGCTTCAATTCGCGATTTTGTAGTAATTAATTTACACAGAAGCGGTTATGAAGTGATTGAAGCATCTAATGGTGAAGAAGCAATTAAACTTTTTGATGAGTATCAATCTAAAATTGATGTGGTTGTTTTAGATATAATGATGCCAATTGTTGACGGCTTAGAAGTGTGTAAGTATATCCGTAGCAAAAATAAGCGTGTTGGCATAATAATGCTCACTGCAAGAACACAAGAAATGGATAAGGTTACAGGCTTGATGGTTGGTGCTGACGATTATGTCACAAAACCATTTTCACCATCAGAACTTATGGCAAGAATTGATGCAATTCATCGAAGAGTTTCTCTCACTTTTATTGATGAAGAAGAGCAAAAAGTTGACAATTCAATTGAACTCAATGAGTTTGTGCTTGATTTAAGAAGTCACACATTGACTAAAAATGGTGAGCCTTTAGAATTGACTCAAGTTGAGTTCCAAATTATTGAATATTTCTTTTCAAATCCCAATGTTGCCCTTGATAGAAAAGATATCTTGAATTTTGTTTGGGGTGATACATACTTTGGTGACGAAAAAGTTGTTGATGTAAATATTCACAGACTTAGAAATAAAATAGAAGATGAACCCTCACAACCCAAACATTTAACAACAGTTTGGGGTATGGGTTATAAATGGATAATTTAAAATAAGGTGGTGTCAAAATGATTAAAAACAGTATTGTTAAGAGATGGGCTATGTCTGTTTTGCTTGGCATTATTGTATTGATTATCATTATTGGCATTGCTGTTGGCGTTGTTTTAAAAAGACAATATTATAATTCTGTTGAAATGACTTTGAATTCACGTGCAACTTCAATGGTTGTTTCAACTTTTACCACTTCAGGACCTGTTACTGACGAAACATTCAATCAAGTGGCAAGAAAATTTGTGAATAATTTTTCTGATAAAAATCTTATGGAAGTTTGGGTCATTGACAGATATGGTGAGGTTGTTGTATCGTCAACAGGTTTCTCTGTCACGGGTGAGCAATATCCTGATTATAACTTTGCTTTAATCAGTGACGATGGCAAAGGTAAATGGATAGGTAATATGCAAAACGGAGAAAAAGTTATGGCGTTGTCATATCTTTTACCTAAAACAGATGGTGTACCAATTGGTGCAGTCAGATACATAATTTCTCTTAATGATGTTGATAGTCAATTGGTTTCAATTTTTATATTAATCGCATTTTTGGTTTTAGTATTTATTTTCTTTGTTTACACATCGGGTGCTTATTTTGTAAAATCAATTATTAATCCTGTGAAAAAGATTAATGAAACTGCTTCAAGGATTGCAAAAGGAGATTTTAGTGCATCAATTGAACATCACAAGTACAATGACGAAATTGGACAGTTGTGTGACACAATTAACAATATGGCTCATGAAATTGGCGAAACAGAAAGAATGAAAAATGAGTTTATATCAACTGTTTCTCATGAACTTAGAACGCCATTAACTGCAATTAAGGGGTGGGGAGAAACAATTCGTTTAGCGAAAGATAGCGATGAGTTAGTTGATAAAGGTATAAATGTTATTGTTAATGAGTCGGAGCGTTTAACAACACTTGTTGAAGAGTTGCTTGATTTCTCACGAATGGAAAGCGGAAAACTCTCATTAAAAAACGGAATACTTGATATCAATAAAGAACTGTCAGATGTGCTTGAAGTTTTTCGCGAGAGGTCTGAACGAGACAGTATTGAATTAATAGTTGAATTACCCATAAATCCTATTAAAATGTCTGGCGATGCTAATCGTTTAAAGCAAGCATTTGTTAATATTATTGATAATAGTTTTAAATACAACAAAAAAGGCGGCTTTGTAAGGGTCAGTCTTCAAAATATAAATAACTCTGTAAAAATCATAATAAGTGATAATGGATGTGGTATTTCAAAAAATGATTTACCACGAATAAGAGAAAAGTTTTATAAGGCAAATAATAGTGTCCGTGGTAGCGGAATTGGACTTGCAGTTACTGATGAAATAATTAAACTTCATAATGGTGAAATGATTATTGAAAGTAAAATTGGCAAAGGCACAACAACAACTATTATTCTACCTAAGAATAGCAGAACAAGGTGAAATTATGAGTGAAAATAAAAAGCATAAAACATCAATAGGCGGTCAGGCGTTAATAGAGGGTATTATGATGCGTGGTCCAAAGGGTACAGCAATGTCCCTTCGTTTACCTGATGGTACTATTGAAACAGAAGTTGAAGAATATATTCCTTGGAAGAATAAGTGCAAACTTTTTGGTTGGCCTTTGGTTCGCGGTGTAGTAGGCTTTGCTGAATCAATGGCAACAGGATATAAATATTTAATGAAATCCGCTGATAAAACTTTGACAGAAGAAGAAAAAGAAGCAGATATGTCAAAACTTGATAAGTGGCTTAATGACCACATGGGCGAGAAAATGATGGCGGTAATCAGCGTTATTTCTGCCGTGTTAGGTGTTGGTCTTTCTTTCTTGATTTTTATGTATCTTCCAACACTTTTGGTTGACTTGTTTGACGATTATATTCTTTGTGGTGTTGATGTTGCAAAATATCACCCTTTATTTGAAGGTGTTTTAAGAATTATTATCTTTATTTCATATATGATAGTCGTTTCAAAAATGTCTATGATTAAAAGAGTTTTCATGTATCATGGCGCTGAACATAAAACGATTTTTTGTTATGAGAATGGTCTTGATTTGACTGTTGAAAATGTTAGAAAGATGTCAAGGTTTCACCCAAGATGTGGCACTGCTTTTATGTTCGTAATGCTCATTATCAGTATGTTCTTGTCATTTTCACTTGTAGTAATTTTCCCAGAATTGCAAACAATCAATAAAATGCTTTGGGTAATGATTAAAATTGCAATTTTACCTTTAGTTATGGGTATTGGGTATGAGTTCATTAAATTTGCAGGTAAACACGATAATGTAATTGTGTCAATTCTTTCTTATCCTGGTCTTTTAATGCAAAGAATCACAACGGTTGAACCAACTGACGATATAATTGAAGTAGCTATTGAATCAATGAAAGCAGTTTTAACTGACAATCCTGAGGACGATAAAATCTAATGACTGCAAGAGAATTATATAATTTATGTGTTAAAAGATTAGAGTTCACAGGTGATTCAAAATTTGAAACACTTTGTCTTTTTGCGTCTATACTTAATATTGATAAAACTACCTTAACAATTAAAGATATAGTTTTATCTAATGATGACGAGAAAAAGATTTTAGATGCAATTTTACGACGCGAAAATCATGAGCCATTGCAATATATAATTGGTAATTGGGATTTTTATGATATGACATTTTTTGTCGGTGAGGGTGTGTTGATACCTCGTCCTGAAACTGAAATGCTTGTAGATTTTGCTCTTGAAAAAATTAAAGATATTAAATCACCTGTAATTTATGATTTGTGCGCTGGAACAGGTTGCGTTGGTTTGACAATTGCAAATCACAGAAAAGATGCTAAAGTGTATCTTTTTGAAAAAGAAGAAAATGCATTTAGTTATCTTAAAAGGAATAAAGAGAAGTATTCTCTTGACAATGCAATCATAATTAATGCTGATATTTTCGATTATGATTTAAGTCTCACACCAATGTGCGATGTTTTGCTTTCTAATCCACCTTATATTGAAACCGATGAAATTCAATCTTTGCAAAAAGAAGTGCATTTTGAACCTTTGTCCGCTCTTGATGGTGGCGAAGATGGTTTGATTTTTTATAGAGTTATTTGTGACAAGTGGCTAAAACAAGTCAAAAGCAACGGATTTATCGCGTTTGAATGCGGTGAAGAACAAAGCACAAAAATTTGTGATATTTTTAAAGATAAAATATCTTCAACAAGTGTTCTTTTTGATTTCAATAATATTGACAGAATTGTAACATTTGGAATATAATAATATTTTAAGAAAACAGAAAGGAGAGTAGTTATGCTTTTTGATATTTTTCGTGGCGATTATGATTTTCTTGAATTGATGATTGGTTTATTTTCGCGTTTGTTCGTTGTCTTTTGCACAATGCCAATCCATGAATATGCACATGCCTTAATTGCGACAAAATTAGGTGATGAAACACCAAGATTATCAGGCAGATTAACTCTTAATCCTTTTGCTCATATTGACCTTTTGGGCGCATTGATGATTTTCCTTTGTGGTTTTGGTTATGCAAAACCCGTTAGTGTTAACCCAAGAAACTTTAAAGACCCTAAAAAAGGAATGGCAATCACAGCCATTGCAGGTCCAACTTCAAATTTGATTATGGGATTTTTCTTTGTTTTCTTGACAGTATTAGTTCAAAATGTGTTTTATAATGCTGATTTAACGATAGTTTATCCTGTAATTTCATTCTTGTATTTTGCTGCTGCAATCAATGTGAATCTCGCAGTTTTTAATTTGTTACCAATCCCACCCCTTGATGGTTCAAGAATTTTACAGTTGTTAATTCCAGCTAAACATTATTATAAATTCTTACAATATGAAAGATATGTTGTAATTGTTGTGTTTGTTTTAATTTTATCCGGTGTACTTTCAACACCATTAACGGTTATTTCAAGTTTATTTTTAGGTTTGTTTACAAGTATAGCAGAATTCCCGTTTACTCTTTTTTAAGTAGGTTTGTTATGGAAAAAATATCGTATAAATTAGATGTTTTTGAAGGTCCGATGGACTTGCTTTTACATTTAATTTCAAAGCATAAATTGAATATTTACGATATACCGATTGTTACTCTTGTTGAGCAGTATGTTGACTATGTCAGAATGATGCAAGAAGAGGATATGTATGTTGCGGCTGAATTTCTTGAAATGGCAGCAAGACTTGTCTATCTAAAATCTGTGTCACTTTTGCCGGTTTATACTGAAGCCGAAGAATTAAAACAAGAGTTGCAAGGTGAACTCATTGAGTACCGTGATATGAAACTTCTTGCAGAGAAATTATCAGAAAATACCGATGGTTTTGGTAAATTTATCAGAACACCTGAAAAGATTGACCCTGACCAGACATATAAAAGAATTCATGAACCAAGTGAATTGTTTTCTGCCTATGTTTCTGCCGCAGGTAAAAAACTTCGTTTATTACCGCCACCAATAGAAGCGTTTAAAGAGATTGTTGTTAGAAAAGTTGTTTCAGTAGGTTCAAGAATTTCAAAGATTTTTTCTAAACTTACTAAAAAAGGACAAAAAGCAAAGCTCAATTCATTGTTTTCTGATGCTGAATCGAGGTCAGATATTGTGGCGACTTTTTTAGCTGTATTAGAACTTACAAAATCCAAGAAAGTCAAGGTTCTTGGTGACGGTGAAGAAACTCAGGTTGAATTATTAGACTCTGATTTTTCAGAGGTTAGTGAGGAATGGAATTAAATGAAAGCAAGTAAATTACAGGCTGCGGCTGAGGCGATACTTTTTGCGTCAGGTGAACCTGTTGAATTAGATAGAATAGCGCAAGCACTTGAAATCGAAAATGAGCTTTGTGAACAGGTTTTATACAACCTTTCAGCAAAACTTGACGAGATTAACAGTGGTATTTGTGTGTTAAAACTTGGTGATAAATATCAGCTTTCTTCTCGAAGTGAATTTGCAGAAGTAATTCGTGATGTGTTAGAGTTAAGAAAAAATACACCTTTATCTCAGGCTGCATTTGAAGTTTTGGCAGTTGTTGCTTATAACCAACCAGTTACAAAATCTTTTGTTGAGCAGGTGAGAGGCGTTGATTGTTCTGGTGTAATTGCAACTCTTTGTCAAAAGAAGCTCATCGAAGAAAAAGGCAGACTTGATTTGCCAGGCCGTCCATTAGTCTATGGTACAACACCTGACTTTTTACGTTGTTTCTCAATTTCATCACTTGATGAGTTACCTGAAATTCCACAAAAAGAAGAGACATCAGAAGAAATCGAAGAAACTACTGAAGAATAATTATATTAAAATTTATTAAGGAGGTGGCTCTATGGTTTTGTTGTACATATTGCTTGGTATAATTGCATTCATTGCTTTGATATTAAGCATTAGAATAACAATTAACGCTGATTTTTTTGATGAATTTAAATTGAATATAAAGTGGCTTTTTATAAATTTACAAATTCTCCCAGCAAAACCTAAAAAAGATAAGCCACCAAAAAAAGATAAGCCTAAAAAAGAAAAAATAAAAGAAGAAACACCCGCTGAAGAATCCACAGAAAATGGTGAGAAAAAGGAAAATATTTTTGTAACGTTTTATAAAAATCAAGGCTTTGATGGTGTTGTTGAACTGATTAACAATGCAGCCAAAGATTTAGGAAAAATGTTCTCATCATTTAAGAAGCATATTGTGCTTCGTGAATTGTATTTATGGATGACAATTTCTAGTGGTGACGCGGCACAGACAGCTCTAGACTACGGCAGAATTTGTCAAAAGGTTTTCCCAGCATTATCGTTTATTTGCACAAATTTAACTGTAAAAAAATATGATGTTGAAATTGAACCTGATTTTATTGGTTTAAAGAATAAAGCGCAGTTTGCTTTTTCTGTTTCAATCAGACCAATCTTTATTATAAACGCTGTAATTATGTTGGCATTGAGATTGGTATTTAATGTGGTAATTAAGTTCCTTAAGGGAACTAAAAATAATAATAAAAATATTGAAAATATAAATGAAGGTGGTGCTTTATGATGAAAGAAAAATCATCAGCAGCAGGAATTCTTGAAACAACTATTGAAAAGGTTAGAGATTTAGTTAATGTCAGCACAATTATTGGTGAGCCAATGAAAGTTGAAGGCGGCGTTACAATTATTCCTGTTTCAAAAGTTACTTACGGTTTTGCTTCAGGTGGTTCTGATTTCCCATCAAAGAGCAATCAGGATATCTTTGGCGGTGGCGGTGGCGCTGGTGTTACAATTACACCTGTTGCTTTCCTCGTAATTGATGCTTATGGCAATGTTGATATTAAACATATTACTGCATTTGATAACGCAGCAGAACGCATTGTAGGACTTGTTCCTGAGATGTTTGATAAAGTTTCAAATGCTGTTAACAAAGCAAAGATGGACAAAGCATATAGTGATGCTTTAATCAAAAATACAGAAGAAACAGAAGTACAAGAATAATGTCTTATATCACCGAGATATGCATATAATATTTCGGTGATATTATCATGAAGAAACTGTTTTTTACTTTTGCAATTTTAATATTATTTTTAACTTCGTTAGTCAGTAGTTATGCTGTTGAAATGCCAGATATATCTGCAAAATCTGCGGTGGTAATCTGTGCTGATACAGGTGAAGTTGTATTTGAAAAAGATGCATATCAAAAAATGCCAATGGCTAGCACCACAAAAATCATGACATCTGTTTTGGCTCTGGAATTTGGTGCTGATGAACACTTCTTAACTGTTACAGATGAAATGGTGTCTGTTGAAGGCTCATCAATCGGCCTTTTACCTGATGATAAGATTTCTTTGAAAACATTGGTGAAAGGTATGCTTTTAGAATCGGGCAATGATGCAGCTAATTCTGTTGCACATATTATTGGTGGTTCTACGCCTGAATTTGTCGCTATAATGAATAGTAAGGCAAAAGAAATCGGAATGAATTCTACTTCTTTTGAAACACCATCAGGTTTAGATGGTGAGAATCATTATTCTACTGCTTTTGATATGGCTCTTTTAGGTGCTTATGCAATTAAAAATCCCGAATTTAAACAGATATGTTCGTCAAAAGAGCAAGTAGTTTTCTATGGTAATGACCCTTACAGACGCGTTTTTACTAATAACAACAAGTTGTTAGACACTTATGATGGCATTTTTGGTATAAAAACTGGTTTTACTAAGAAGAGTGGCAGATGTTTAGTGTCGGCAGTTGAAAGAGATAATAAAACTCTCATTGCGGTGACGCTTAATGCACCTGATGACTGGAATGACCATAAGAAAATGTATGATTATTCTTTTGAGAATGTGCATGTAATTGACTTATCTTGTGATTTGCAGGACCTATCAGTTAAAATTATAGGTGGCACAGAAGATGTTGTTAATTTATATCCTTCCTCTAACCCTATAATAACTTCTATCAACGAAGATTTTGATTATGAAAGAAAAATCTTTATAAAACAGTTTGAATATGCTCCTGTTAAAAAAGGTGATATTCTTGGATTTATAGAGTTTTATGACGAAAATGGCAAGTTGATTGCTACAACAGATATTTGTGCTAACAAATCTGTTGATTTTAAAATTTATAAAAGTGAAAAAGACAGTTTATTAAAGAAGTTTATTGATTTATTTAGGTGAAATTATGGTAGACAACCAGATTAGGTTACAAAAATTTCTTTCTGAGTGTGGCGTTGCTTCACGAAGAAAAGCTGAGGATTTAATTGCATCTGGCAAAGTTAAGGTTAACGGTCGAGTTGCAACAATTGGTGATAAAGTAAATCCTAAAAAAGATACAGTTACAGTATTTGGAAAGAAAGTTATAAAAGTTAAGAAAAATACTTATATTATGCTTCACAAACCTCGTGGTTTCATTACGACTTTAAGTGATGAAATGGGAAGGAAATGTGTGGCACAACTTGTTGAAGATGTTGGAACTAGGGTTTATCCTGTTGGCAGACTTGACCGTGATTCAGAAGGACTTTTACTTTTGACTGATGACGGTGAGTTTGCTAATGCTATGACTCATCCCGCAAAGCATGTACCAAAAACTTATCGTGTTACAATTAGACCAACAATTACAGAAGACCAGATTACTGCTTTGACAACAGGTGTCGAAATTGATGGAAGAATGACATTGCCTTCAGAAGTCAGAGTTATTAGTAAACAAGAGGGTAGAGTTGTTCTTGAAATCATTATATATGAAGGAAGAAACCGTCAAATTAGAAAAATGTGTGAAACATTGGGTTTGGAAGTTGCGCGACTTAAGAGAACACAGATTGGTTCTGTAAAACTTGGTATGTTAAAGCAAGGTGACTGGCGTAATCTTACTGAAGAAGAAGTTCATAAGCTTATGGTTGCAGCAACTGTTGACAGAAAGGCGCAAAAATAATGATTTGTTATAAGCCTATACATGACATTGAAGAACTCAAAAAAATATATTCTAAGTTTGAATTCGATGAAAACAAAATATATGGCGGTTATTTCGGTGTAGAAGAAGACGGAAGCACTGTTGGTAATTGCTTATTCGCAGTTGATGGCTATAATTGTTATGTGCTTTCTATTGATTGTGATTGTTCGGACAAGCTTTTAGTTGAAGGCTATATTCGTGCTTCTCTCAATTACTGTGCAAACAGAAGTGCTTATATTGCACATTGTGAAATAAGAGAAATTTCTGATGTGCTTTTGATGCTGGGATTTGAAAATGAAAATGGTATTTACAGTGGCGATATTCCAACTTTATTAAAGGGAAGTTGCTGTAAATAATTTGGAGTGAAATATATGATTAGAAGTATGACAGGCTATGGTCGTTTCCAATCAACTGTTGATTCAATGAATATAACTGTTGAATTGAAAAGCGTTAATCATAGATATTTTGAATTTAATTCAAGAGTTCCAAGAAATTATGGTTTTCTTGAAGAAAAACTTAAAAGTTTTGTTAATTCTCGTGTTTCAAGAGGTAAGGTTGAGTGTTATGTTTCAATTGAAAATCTTGAAGAAGATGAGGTTGAGATTGCTGTTAATCATTCATTGGCAGAGTCTTATTGCAATGCTTTAAAAGAACTTGCTGGCAGATTAGAACTTAATTTGCGCGACGACAACATTATGTCATCACTTACAAGATATAATGATATTTTTGTTGTACATAAAAATGAGGCAGATGAAGAAAAAATCTGGAATGCAGTAAAAGTTGTTGCAGATGAAGCTATTACAAAGTTTATTGATATGCGCGAACAAGAGGGAAATAAGCTTAAAACTGATGTTTTAAACAGAGCAGATATTATTCTTGGCAAAGTTAGTGAAATTGAAGAGCGTTCTCCTGAAACTGTTAAAGAATATAACGACAGATTGCTTGCAAGAATTAATGAGTTCTTGTCTGATGTTCAAGTTGATGAGCAACGAATATTAACTGAATGTGCAATTTTTGCTGATAAGGTTGCAGTTGCTGAAGAAACTGTAAGACTTCGCAGTCATATTGACCAGTTAAGACAATTTTTAAATAGTGACGAAGCAGTTGGTCGTAAAATCGATTTCCTTGTTCAAGAAATGAATCGTGAAGCAAACACAATTGGCTCAAAAGCTCAAGATGTAACTATTGCTCGCAATGTTATTGACATTAAAGCAGAAATTGAAAAAATTCGTGAGCAGATTCAAAATATTGAATGAGGTATTATAATGAAACTTATAAATGTTGGCTTTGGTAACGCAG
The DNA here is from genome assembly GCA_045632525.1 of Candidatus Fimenecus sp. Lineage (GTDB taxonomy): Bacteria > Bacillota > Clostridia > Oscillospirales > Acutalibacteraceae > Fimenecus. The sequence goes on along the minus strand of JAZQWV010000026.1, from coordinate 8,218 downwards.
TTAATGCTGATAGAGTTATTGCGGTTGTTTCAACAGATTCTGCACCTGTTAAAAGAATTATTTCACAGGCAAAAGAAAATCAGATGTTAATTGATGCAACTCAAGGCAGAAAAACACATGCTGTGTTAGTTATGGATAGCAATCATGTTATTGCTTCATATTTAAAAGCTGAGACGATTTTAGGCAGAACTGAATCAAATGATGAGGAGGATGAGAATAATGAATAAAAAAGGCACATTAGTTTTATTCTCTGGTCCTTCTGGTGTTGGTAAGGATACTGTTTTAGAAGTTGTTCTCAATAAAAATAGAGACTTGCAAAAATCTATCTCGTTAACTACAAGGGATATAAGAGAAAATGAAATGGATGGTAAGGACTATTATTTCATTACTCAGTCGGCTTTTGATGAAATGGTTAAAAATAACGAAGTTCTTGAATTTGCACAATACGGCAAGAATTTTTATGGAACTCCTAAAGCACCAATTGATAAATGGCTTAGCGAAGGAAAAACAATTATATTAAAAATTGAAGTTCAAGGAGCAAAAAAAATTAAAGAGCTTTATCCTGACGCAGTTGGTATTTTTATTATGCCACCTTCAATGGAAGAACTTGAAAAAAGACTTCGCTTAAGAGGCACTGAAAGTGAAGATGACATAAAACGCCGTTTAGATATTGCTAAAAATGAAATGGAAAAAAGTGTTGATTATGATTATTTGGTAGTTAATGATGAGATTGATTTAGCATCAAATAATGTCCTTGATATTGTTAAATCACTTGATTTTACATATAAAAATGAAGATTAATTTTCAATATAAGTGAGGTAAATATTATGTTTAATCCAGATTTAAGAAATGTACTTAAAAACAATGTGAGCAGATATTCACTTGTTACTGCAGTAGCAAAAAGAGCAAGAGAAATTGCACTTGATGCTGAAGAAAACAATGAAATTCTCGATGAAAAGCCAGTTAGTTTGGCTCTTGATGAAATCATTACAGGTAAAGTAGAAATCGTTGAACCTGAAGAAATCAGAAATTTATAATTGAATCAAAATTTTAACTAAAGGGGGGCAGATTATGGGAATAACAACTGTTGCAAAGGTTGCTGTTGAAAATACAGCATACTCTTTTGATATGTTATTCGACTATTCTGTTCCTTCTTCTTTAATCAATGAAATTGCAGCGGGAAAAAGAGTTTTGGTACCTTTTGGCAATGCTTCAAAAAAGCGTGTTGGAATGGTTTTTTCAGTTGTACTTAATGTGGATACAGATAAAAAACTTAAATCTATTAGTTGTGTTCTTGACGAAGAACCATTATTAACTCGCGAAATGCTTTTGACATCAAATTTTATTCACGATAAATGCTTTTGCACTTATTTTGATTCTTGCAGAATGTTCTTACCTTTAGGAATGTCAATGGATGTTAAAGTTTTATATGCAAATAATAGTGAGTATAAAACTGATACTCTTAATTTAGACGAATTAAAGGTTTTTGAATATTTACAAGAAAAGAATAAATTTGTAAATAGTGAAACAATAATTAAAGATTGTAAGCTTAAAAAAAGTACCAATATTTTAGATGAAATGTCTGAAAAAGGTGCTCTTCTAAGAAATGTTGATGCACATCGTCGTACAGGTGACGCAACTCTTAAGATGGTTCGTCTTAATATTGATATTGAGAACGATGCTGAAACTATTTCAAAGCTTACAAAGAAGCAAAAAGAAATAGTAAAGGTTTTGTCGGATGTAGGCACTGCATCAATCCGTGAAATATGTTATTTTACAGGATATACAGCTGCAGTTGTATCAGCTCTTGAAAATAAGGGGATTGTTGAAGTTTATATTGATGAAATATATCGTAATCCTTATTCAATAGATGGGCAGATAAAGAGAAATATAGTTTTATCTGATGAGCAACAAAAAGCTTTTGTTGGTCTATCACAGTTGCTTAATAGCGATAAACCCGAAGCGGCACTTTTATATGGCGTTACTGGTAGCGGCAAAACACAAGTATATTTAAAACTTATAGACGAAGCTTTGCAGTCTAATAAAGGTATTATTGTGATGATACCTGAAATTTCATTAACACCACAGACTTTATCGGTTTTTCACGAGCGATATGGAGATAAAGTCGCTGTTTTTCACAGTGCACTTTCTATGGGTGAAAGATTAGATGAGTGGAAGCGAATTAAGCGCGGTGAAGCTCAAATTGCTATTGGTACACGCTCGGCAGTTTTTGCACCTTTTGATGAAATTGGTTTAATTATTATTGACGAAGAACAAGAACATACTTATAAATCTGAAATGACCCCTCGTTTTCATGCAAGAGATGTGGCAGGCTTTAGAGTTTCTAAGAACAATGGTTTGTTAGTTTTAGCTTCCGCAACTCCATCAATTGATTCATTCACAAAAGCGCAAAACGGTGCTTACTCATATTTTGAATTGAATGAGAGATATGGTAAAGCCGTGTTACCGAATGTAGAAATAATTGACACTACATATCAAAGTGATATGGTATTAGAAAGTATTAGTAAACGCTTGGCTGATGAACTTCAAGAGAATTTTAATAATGGTAAGCAGTCGATTTTGCTTTTAAACAGACGCGGCTACAACACCTATGCTTCTTGCACAGAATGTGGAACGGTTATGACTTGTCCAAATTGTAGTATTTCTTTGACTTACCACATCAAAAATGGACGTTTAATGTGTCATTATTGCGGTTATTCTGTTCCGTTTACAAAAAAATGCTCTAATTGTGGAACTGATGCTATGAAATTTACAGGCACCGGCACACAAAAATTGGAAGAAGAGTTAAAAATGATTGTTCCCGATGCAAGAGTTTTAAGAATGGATACGGATACTACATCATCAAGATATTCTTATGATGAAAAATTCGGCAAATTCGGTAAAGGGGAATATGATATTCTTGTTGGAACACAAATGGTAGCAAAAGGACTAAATTTCCCCAATGTTACGTTGGTTGGAGTTTTAAACATTGACCAAATGTTGTTTAATGATGACTATAAAAGTGGTGAAAGGACTTTTGATTTAATTACTCAGGTTGTTGGAAGAAGTGGCCGTGGTGATTTTCCTGGCAAGGCTTTTATTCAAACTTCTTTCCCTAATAGTGAAATCGTAACTCTCGCAAAAGAGCAAGATTATAAATCTTTTTATAATCTTGAATTGCCAATAAGAAAAGAAATGACATATCCACCGTTTTGTGATTTGTGTGTTATTGGCTTTTCAAGTGATAAAGAAGGCAAAGTTTTCTTTGCTGCAAATGAATTCTTAAACGACTTAAAACAAGTAAATTCAAAGGGATTTAATGATGTTAAGATAATAGTTTTAGGACCTGTTACACCACGAGTGGCAAAAGTTGGTGGAAAATTTAGAGTCAGAATTATTATAAAATGTAGAGATAGCAAAAGATTCCGCGAAATGATAGGAAGTCTTTTAAAAACATACGAAAAAAATACAAAATATAAGGATGTAAGTATCTTTGCTGAACTTAATCCTGAAAATGTGATGTGAGGATAAAATGGCAATTAGAAATATCAGAACAGAAGAAGATGCAATTTTAAGAAAAAAGAGTAGAAAAGTTGAACAAATTGACGATAGAATTATTCAGTTATTAGATGACATGGCTGACACTATGTATGACGCTGATGGCGTTGGTCTTGCAGCTGTTCAAGTTGGTGTTCTTCGCAGAGTTGTTATAGTTGATGTTGGTGACGGTTTGCTTGAACTTATTAACCCTGAAATCATTGAAGAAGATGGTATTCAATGCGATGTTGAAGGTTGTCTCTCTTTACCGGGCAAACAGTCATATACAATGAGACCTAAAACTGTTAAAGTCAAGGCTCAAAATCGTGATGGTAATTGGTGTGTGTATAAAGGTACTGATTTAAAAGCAAAGGCTTTTTGTCATGAAATTGACCATCTTGATGGTATTCTTTATATTGACCATAACGCAACTAAAGAAGAAATTGAGCAGTACGCAGAAAAGGAAGATTAATCTATGAGAATTATCTTTATGGGAACACCTGATTTTTCTGTTCCTTGTTTAAATGCTTTAATTAATAGTGAATATGAGGTCGTGGGTGTTTTTACTCAACCTGACAAACCAAAAGGTAGAGGATATGAATTAACACCTCCACCTGTAAAGGTTTGTGCACTTGAGAATAATATTCCTGTATATCAGCCTAAATCAATGCGTGACGGTGAAGCACTTGGAATAATTAATTCATTAAACGCTGATTTAATTATTGTTGTTGCATTTGGTAAAATTCTTCCAAAAGAAATTTTAGAAAGCGTAAAATATGGTTGTATTAATATTCACGCTTCACTTTTGCCCAAACTTCGTGGTGCAGCGCCAATTCAATGGAGCATTTTGAATGGCGACACTGAAACAGGTGTAACATCAATGCAAATGGATGTTGGTTTAGATACTGGTGATATGCTCATTAAAGAGAAAATTAAAATTGACGATGAAATGAATGCGGGTGAACTTTTCGACAAATTGTCAGATTTGGGTGCAAAAGTTTTAATTAAGACTATAAAAAGTGTTGAAGATGGCACATTAAAACCCGAAAAACAAGATGATTCACAATCAACTTATGCATCAATTCTTACAAAAGAACTTTGCCCAATCGATTTTTCAAAATCTGCAAGAGATGTTCATAACCATATTCGTGGTTTATCTCCTTGGCCTGTTGCTACAACGAAAATAAATGGTAAACTTTTTAAAATTCATAAATCCAAAATTTTGAATGAAGATTTTTCGGGTGTTTCAGGTGAAATTGTAGATAATAATAACAGATTAGTTGTTTTATGTGGAGATAACAATTGTGTTGAAATCCTTGAACTTCAAGCTGAAGGCAAGAAAAAAACAGATTCAGCAAGTTATCTTCGCGGTAACAGAATAGAAATAGGAACAGTTTTGGGAGACTGATTTTATGAACATTTTTTCATATTATTATTTATCTAATTACAGCTATTTTATTTTTGTTTTACCTTTTGTTGTTTTATCTTTAATTGCATCTGCGAAAGTTAGCTCTTCTTTTAAAAAATATTCTTCAGTATTTTCACAAAAAGGGTTAACAGGCTCTCAGGCAGCATTTGAAGTTTTAAGACATTATGGTATAACAGATGTAAAAATAGAGCGTGTTTCTGGTAATTTAACTGACCACTTTGACCCAAAAGCTAATGTGATAAGATTGTCTGACAAAGTGTATGACTCTACATCTGTTGCAGCTATTGGTGTTGCTTGTCACGAAGCAGGGCACGCTGCACAATATGCACAGAGTTATGTTCCTATTAAAATTAGAAACTTTATATTTCCTGTTGCATCGCTCGCTTCAAAGTTGGGATTTCCTTTAGCAATCCTTGGCTTTTTTCTCGGATTTGAGCCATTAGCACTTGCTGGTGTAGTCTTCTTTGGTTTTGCCGTTTTCTTTCAGTTTGCAACCTTGCCGGTTGAGTTTAACGCAAGTAGACGAGCACTCACTGTTATTGATGAAACAGGTATTCTTGATACTGATGAGAGAATTGGCGCAAAAAAAGTTTTAACTGCTGCCGCAATGACTTATGTAGCTGCACTTGCCGTTAGTATCGGCAACTTGCTTAGATTGATATTTATTGTTAATAGACGAAGAAAATAATTATGGATGACAGATTTTTAGCTTATAAAATTTTATTAAAAATTGAACGAGATAAGGCATATTCAAATATTACTGTTGATTCTGTGCTTAAAAATAATGATGTTGTTTCAGCGCCTTTTGTATGTCAACTTGTATATGGTGTTATTGAACGAAAGATAACACTTGATTACATATTGTCTCAATATCTCACTCAACCACTAAAGAAACTTAATCCACAAGTTTTAACAATTCTTAGAATGGGTGTTTACCAGATTAAGTTTTTGGATAAAGTACCTGATTCTGCTGCAGTTAATGAAAGTGTTAAACTTGTAAAAAAAGTAAAATGCGCGTTTGCTTCAGGCTTGGTTAATTCGGTACTTAGAAAAGTATCAGCAAGTGAAGTTTCATATCCTGAAACTGACAATAAAGCATTTGATTTGAGCATTAAATACTCTTGTCCTATAGAACTTGTTAAACATTATGCTGATGATTATGGTTTTGAAGATACAGAGAAGTTTCTTAAGGACTCACTTGGTAATGCGCCAATATTTTTGAGAGTAAATACTTTAAAAACTACCACAGATAAATTAATTGATATTTTAGCAAGTGAGAATGTCAGTGCAACTAAATGCGATGATTTGGAAAACGCTGTTATGCTTACTAACGGCGGTGCTGTATTCAAAACAAAAGCGTATAAAGACGGTCTTTTTCATGTACAAGACAAAGCATCACAAATTTGTATTTCTAAACTTGATCCAAAACCAGATGAAGTTATTTTTGATATGTGTGCGTCTCCTGGCGGCAAAACATTTACAATAGCAGAAATTATGAATAATAAGGGCAAAGTATATTCTTTCGACCTTTATGAACATAGAGTCAAACTTATTGCAGATGGTGCGAAACGATTAGGCATTGATATAGTTGATGCAAAAACAGGGGATTCAGCTGAGTTTAATGCTAAACTGCCAAGAGCAGATAGAATTCTTTGTGATGTGCCTTGCAGTGGTTTAGGTGTAATTCGTAGAAAGCCAGAGATTCGTTATAAAGACTTGGGGTTTGTTGACAATTTATGCGAATTGCAGTACAATATTTTAAATTGTTCAGCAAAATATCTTAAGAATAATGGCGTAATTATTTATTCAACTTGTTCTTTAAATAAAAAAGAAAATGAAGATATTTGTAATAAGTTTTTAGCAGAACATGAGGATTTTGTCAAAGTTGATGACTATATAACTTTATGGCCACATAAAAACGGAACAGATGGCTTTTTTATTGCAAAATTAAAAAAGGTTAATTGATTATGCTTAAAAATATTCGTTCAATGACTATTGAAGAAATCGCTAAAGATTTTGAAGAGTTAAAATTTCCTAAATTTAGAGCAAAACAAGTTTATTCTTGGGTTCAAGAAAAATGTGTTGAGTCTTTTGATGAAATGACAAATTTATCAAAAGATATGCGAGAACAACTTACAGAGAGATATTCTTTTTATAATTGTAAAATCAACACAAAACTTGTATCAAAAATTGATGATACAGTTAAATATTTGTTTGAGTTACATGATGGCGAATTTGTTGAAAGCGTTGTTATGAAATATAAATATGGTTATTCTATTTGTATTTCAACACAGGTTGGTTGCAAAATGGGATGTACTTTTTGTGCTTCTGCAATCGGTGGATTTGTCAGAAATCTTGATGCAGGTGAAATGCTTTCTGAAATATTTGCAGCTCAAAATGATTTAGATGTCAAAATAAATCATCTTGTTTTAATGGGTACTGGTGAACCACTTGATAACTATGATAATGTAATGAGAATGCTTGAACTCTTAACTGACGAAAACGGTCAGAATATGAGTATGAGACATATTTCTCTTTCAACTTGTGGCATTGTTCCTAAAATTTATGATTTAGCTGATAAAAAACTAGGTTTGACATTATCTGTGTCACTTCACGCACCTAATAATGTAATTCGTAGTAATTCAATGCCAATTAATCATAAATATGATATTGACGAGCTGTTAAAAGCATGCAGATATTACGCTCAAACAACTAATCGTCGAATTTCGTTTGAATATGCTATGATTAAAGGTATTAATGATAGTGATGATTGTGCCTTTGAATTAGCTAATAGACTTAAAGGTATTTTGTGCCATGTTAACCTTATTCCTGTTAATAATGTAAGAGAAACAAACTTTATTAAAAGTTCTGTTGAAAGACAGAAAAAATTTATAGATGTTTTATCTACAAGAGGTATTACTGCAACTGTAAGACGAACACTTGGTAGTGATATTAATGCATCTTGTGGACAATTAAGAGCATCAAAAAAGAAAAGTAGGTGAGTGTGTTGAAGATTGTTGCTAAAACTGATACTGGTCTCGTAAGATCGTCCAACCAGGATTCATACGCTGCTGGTGAATTACCCGGCTCAGTTGCTTGGGCAGTGGTTTGTGATGGAATGGGTGGTGTTGCAGGTGGCAACCAAGCTAGTTCTATAGCTGTTAAGTTAATATCAGAAAGAATATCTTCTTCATATAAAAAAGGTATGACAGGAATGTCAATAAAAAACATTCTTGTGTCTGCAATAATTGC
>JAZQWV010000025.1:0-27418 GCA_045632525.1 Candidatus Fimenecus sp. | reverse complement strand
TAGACCTTGTCTTTCCATTCAAGGTCATAACGATATGAATAGAATGAGTAATCAGCCTTTGCTTCCCAAGGGTGAACACCAACGGGCACAGTAACATTTGGCACACGAGAATCTGCATTTTCAATAGCAGGACTTACAACACAGTCAAAACGGACGCCACCTTCAGTTTTATGGTCGACTATTCGTGAAATACCGCTATATTTCTTTGAATAAGGACCCCAATATCCTAATCGTTCTTGCATTTTTTGTGTGACTTTGCTCATAAATAATACCTCGTGAAAAAATATGAATTTATTATAACAAATTTTGCGTGATTTTTCAATAAATATATAAATAAAAAGAGTGAATTGCGGTGCAATTATAGATGTTATTAATTTAATGTGTTGTAAGGGACAACGACTCGGCGTTCCCTAGGTTTCGCTGTCACTTATTTCGGGCTGCCGTGGTCGTCAGCCCCTACATTATTTGATAGTCGTTTTTAATAACATATAAAAATTTTAAACACCCCTACAAACTCAAATTTAGAATATAAATGAACATCCACCCGCTTAACGAGTGGATGTTCGTTTTTTTACTGAATATCTAAATATCCGTTAGAGTCAACATAGACAGATTCACCATCGATTGTGAGCCATGTGTCAGTTACCATATAGCCTGTTTCGTCGAAATATCTATAACCATATCCGTCATAAACTATAATGTCAGTTGCCATATAACCTGTTTCGTCAAAATACAAGTAGCCATAGCCGTCGTCAATTATAACATTAGATTGCCAATAACCGTCTTCGCCTACAAAGCAAACACCGTGACTATCTGTTACCATAGCATTTGTTACCATATAGCCATTTTCGTCTAAGAAGCACCAACCAATGCTATCCTTCATCCATTGATTTGTTAAACAGCTTCCGTCTGCACCAACATAGCGCCAATTGTCACCATCTTTGAGCCATTTGTTAGATACCATGTAGCCGTTAGCATCAATATAATAAGATTTTCCGCCGTCATTTATCCACTGGTTATAAACAATATAACCACTTTCATCTACATAGCACCAGCCCTTTGAGTCTTTAACCCATTTATTTGTGAGCATTGCGCCGTCTGAACCTAAATAGCACCAACCGATTGAGTCTTTTCTCCACTGACTTGATACCTTATAGCCGTTTGCATCTACAAAGTACCATTTGCCGTCATAGCTTACCCATTTATTATATACGATATAACCGTTTGAGCCTACATAGCAATAGCCCTTTGAGTCTTTAACCCATTCATTAGTGAGCATTGCGCCATCAGAACCTAAATAACACCAACCTATTGAGTCTTTTCTCCACTGGTTAGATACCCTATAGCCATTGGCATCGACAAAATACCATTTACCGCCATAATTTACCCACTGATTATATACAATATAACCATTTGAGCTTACATAGCACCAACCCTTACTGTCTTTAACCCATTCGTTTGTGAGCATTGCGCCATCAGAACCTAAATAGCACCAGCCTGTTGAGTCTTTTTTCCACTGATTAGATACTGTATAGCCATTGGCATCGATAAAGTACCACTTGCCATCATATTTTACCCATTGATTATATACTATATAACCATTTGAGCCAACATAACACCAGCCGTTACTGTCTTTAGCTAATGCGTTTGTGAGCATATATCCATCTTCATCAAGATAGCACCAGCCTTTGCTGTCTGCTTTCCATTGGTTTGTGACTTTAATGCCGTTTTCATAGTATGCCCATTTACCGTTTTCATTTATCCAGCCATTGAGGCTTGTATCAATATTCTCGTCTTCCTTGCCAAATGAGATTTTTTCAAGCAACATTTCATCGTTGAGAATGATGTTGATATATTCGGGTTCATCAGAATAATATGTAGAATACTCTCTTGTACCGTACCATTTTCCGTTTTTGTATTCAAGGGTATAATCAATTTTCGCCCAGTCTCCATAGCCACCCCATTGTTCAATCCTGATTGTATGGTTAGCACTATTATAGCCCTCATACATTGTTACATCAAAATTAGATATATTAAATGTATTTTCAACCATTTCTTGAACATCGTCAGCATCAAAAACTAAATAGTAATCATCGTATTCGCAGTCATATTTCCAAGCCTTGTCAAATACAGAGATGTTTACAACATCATTTATATCGTAATCTCCAGTTGTAATATCAATACCTGCGAATTCTTCATTCATATCGTGATAATATTGAATGTTTCCATATAAATCTTTGCTTGTTGAAAATGCCCAATACCAGTTGTTTGTTTCAAGAGTGTTACTTTCCATATCTCCTATAGAGATTGCAATGTCTTTGTTTAAATACTCTTTTTCTGTTGCTTCATCAAAAGCATAAGAAATTCCGCCTGGGAATGTGCCTATATCTGTATATACTTCACCATACACTAAACCTAAACCACCCATACGACCATAAATGTCAAGTATTGTTGCGGTTTCTGTTGTACCGTCAAGTTTATTGAAAGTGATTTCAAGTTCGTTTGTTCCGCTGATTGAAATTGATTCATAAGGATTTTCAACGAATTTTACTGTATACTCGCCTTCATAACCTAAAAATTCAAACTTACCACCGCGAACATTTTCTTCAACATAGTAATCTTCACCTGAGAATATCCAGCTATCATATTCATATTGCAACTCACTAACCAAGCATTCTTTAGTTGAGCCGTCTTTAAACTTGATTTCAGCAACAAAGTCAAGATATTCCTGATAATTTACATCATCAATACCAATAATCAAATCTCTTACAGGGGTTAATGTCATACTTTCAATTGTTGTATCAACAATCGTTGCATTAAATTTTACATTTTCACCCATAAGGACACCTGTTACTTCATAAGTGCCAATGCCCCATTGGTTTTCAAAGGATTGATTAGTATTATAACTCATATAAATCCATCTGTCATTGTAGAAAATACTACCATCAGTATCAGATTCATATTCAGTGCCGTCTTTCATTACAGCAGTGTAACTTGGATAAATCAAATATCTGAAATATTCATTTTCTCTTACCCATTCACCAAGGTCTTCATCCCAATATTCATCATAAGCCCAATCACCATCTGTATTTTCTATTAAAGTGATATCGTTAACTATAATATAATCAATTGGGCTTTCAATGATGTTAATTGTGCATGTTCCCTCAACGCCAAGAATCTCAACAGTAACCTCGTGTTCACCAACATTCCATTGATTATTAAAATTTTGGTTATCGTCTTTTTCTACATCATAACCTGTTTCTTCTTCAATTTTCCAACGGTCACCAGTAATCACTGTACCGTCTTTATAAGTTACTGTATATATAAAGTCAGCATAATCCAAATCATATATGAAATACTCTTCGGTTTCACATTCGTTTTCATCGTCCCAGTCAGTTGCCCAATAACCATCAGTTAATTCAATTAAATCGTTTTGTGCAACTGCAGTAATGCTTTTAATTGGGTTTTCAACGACAGAAACGGATACGGTTATTTCATTTCCAAGGTAGTTAATAACAACATCATGTTCCCCTATGTCCCACTGATTTTTATAACTTTGGTTATCTCTTATTACATTTGGACAAAAACCCGTTGCCTGTTCAATCTGATAACTAAAACCTGTATAAATAGAACCATCTTTATAAAAAATTTGGTATTCAAAGAAATCACTATCATAAAATTCGTTGTAATAAAAATATTCTTCTGTTTCTGCCCAGTCTTGAAGTTCGTCATCCCAATACATATCGCAATAATAATATCCGCCCGACTTTTCAATCAAATCTTTTGTTGGAGTCACTTCAATGCTTTCTACAGGGTTCTCAACAATTTCAACTGTACCTTTACCAGTATTACCTATAAAATCATAGGAAAATTCATGAGTACCAACACCCCATTGATTTTCATAACTCTGGTCACTTTCCAACGATACTTGATATCCAGTTTCGTTATATATTACATCGGGATTACCATTATAAACTGAACCATCTTTATAATATATTGTAAAATCTATCTCAGCATCGCTAATATAATAGTAAAAGAACTCATTATATCCTACCCATTCTTCAAGCTCTTCATCCCAATAGTTATCTTCATAATCTACATAGCCATTATAGTTTTCAATAAGTTGACCATTAACACCAACTTTAATACTTTCGACGGGGTTTTCAATTACCTCTATTTCAACTGTGCCTTCTATATCCAAAATTCCAATTTTACAATCGTGCTTACCAACACCCCATTGGTTATCATAAGTTTGACTGTAATATGTGTCCGGCCAATAACCAGTTGCTTCTAAAATTTCATTCTCGTCGCCTGTAAAGACTGTGCCGTCTTTATAAGTTACTGTAAATATCAGATTTGCACGATTTGGACTATAACGGAAATATTCAACTTCACACTCGTTTTCATAATCCCACTCTGTTTCCCAATAACCATCATAACCTTCAATTAAAGAGTTTTGTGCAACCGCTGTAATGCTAACTATTTCAGGTTCTGCCGCAAATGATATTATTGCCACCTGTGAGAAAATCATTGCAATTACCATTACAACAGCAAGTGTTTTTTGTAATGTCTTTTTCATAAACATCCCTCCAAAATATTTTATGGTTTAATTTTAGTACTTTGGAGATGTTTTTACAAGGGATAAATAGTACAATAATAATTGTCGACAATTGGCTATTGTGACGAAAATAATTTGATTAATTGAGTTTTATTGAATTAAATGCAAAGTGTTGGAACTGCGATACGGATTTTTAATATAACTAATTTGGTGTGTTGTAGGGGAGGGTCTCTGTGCCCTCCCGCAAGTGAACATATTATCTACGAGCGAGCACGGAGACTAGCCCCTACATAGTTCGTTGCTCGATTTTAATGAGATATAAATTTAAACGGGTCGTCGAGACGCCGACCCCTACGAATTTTATCCCGACAAATTTAAATTTGTGGAATTTTGTGATTGTTAATCGTCTTCATCGATGCCGAAAAGGGCGCGGAGTTCGTCGAGGGTTTTCTTTTCGATTCGGGATACATAAGAACGGGATATGCCAAGCTTTTTGGCTATTTCTCGTTGAGTCATTGGGTCGGTGTCATAGAGTCCATATCGCATTATTATAATCTGCTTATTTCTTTCGTCTTTTATGTTTTCTATATATTCATATAGCTTTTCTGATTTCATTTTCAAATCCACATCGTCGAAAACAGTTTCGTCGCAATAAATTATATCGGTAAAGGTCAAGGGATTACCTTCGCTATCGGTATCGATTGGCTCATCCATTGACACTTCAACGGCACTTTTTTTCTTTGCTCTAAAATGCATAAAAATCTCATTCTCAATACACCTTGAAGCATAGGTTGCGAGTCTTGGACCACGGGTATAATCAAAGGTATTGATAGCTTTGATAAGTCCAATTGTGCCTATTGAGATTATATCTTCTTGGTCGGAATAGTTAGCATAATATTTCTTGATGATATGAGCAACTAATCTCATATTGTGATTCACAAGTTTATTTCTCGCATTGATGTCACCATCACGGTGAAACTTTTCAAATGCTTCTCTTTCTTCTTTTGCCGTTAAAGGCTCGGGAAATGAACTATTTGTTGAAAGATGGAGCATGAAATAAAGAATATTTGTTGATACACTTTGTAATAACGCAAGTAACATAAAAAACACCTCCCGACACTATATGCGGAAGGTGTTAGAATTTTGCAAGTCCTTTATTAAAATATCAACCTAATAAAACATCCATAGCGAGCATTACACAAAAGCCAACAAGAAGCGAAAATGTTGCGCCTTTTTCATAACCGTGAGCGTGAGTTTCAGGAATCATTTCGTCACTTATTACATAGAGCATTGTGCCCCCTGCAAAAGCCAGTGCAAATGGTAAAATTGCCACAGAAATTGAAACAACGAAATAGCCAATCATTGTGCCAACCACTTCAACCAAACCTGTTGCAAGAGCAATTAAAAATGCTCTGCGTTTCGGCACGCCAGCATTAAGCATCGGTGCGATAATAACCATACCTTCAGGGATATTTTGTAGTGCAATACCACCTGAAACTGTTATTGCATCGGCAATATTACCTGTACCAAAACTTACACCCGCTGCTATACCTTCGGGCAAATTATGTATTGCGATTGCCAACACGAACAATATGACTCTATTGAGTTGTGAAGCTTTATCAGGGTGAGATTCTTTATCAACACCAGCAATATTATGAAGATGGGGCACAACACGGTCCATCATACTGAGAAAAACTGCACCACACATTATGCCCGCAATTACAACTAAAAGTCCGCCTAAACCAGCAGAACTTTCAACGGCAGGAACAATGAGCCCGAGAACTGCAGCAGCGAGCATAATACCAGCTGCAAAGCTTAAAACAATATCGTTGAATTTATGTGGAATTTTTTTTAGTGCGAAGCCTATAAAACTACCGAAAACCGTTGCAAAGCCAACGCCAACGGCTGTTAAAATTACAATTTTCATTAAATCACCTTGTTGTTTTGAGTTATGGTTTTATATTATAAAATTTTTGTGAAAATTGCAACAACATTTTATGAAATTTATTTTAAATTCAACAAAAAAGATATTGACAAAAAATATGCTTTATGTTAGAATAACTTGCGTTGTTGAACTGCGGGTGTAGTTCAATGGTAGAATCCCAGCCTTCCAAGCTGGTCGTGTGGGTTCGATTCCCATCACCCGCTCCACATGCGCTGATAGCTCAGTTGGATAGAGCATCTGCCTTCTAAGCAGAGGGTCGGGGGTTCGAATCCCTTTCAGCGTGCCAAGTCAGCGTAGAAAGTCAATACTTAATACGCTGATACATATGGTGGGTATAGCTTAGTTGGTTAAAGCGCCAGTTTGTGGCACTGGAGACCATCGGTTCGAATCCGATTATCCACCCCACTTATAAAACTCCGCTTCTCATAGCGGAGTTTTATACACCAATTAAATATTGGGGTGTCGTCAAGCGGTAAGACACAGCACTTTGACTGCTGCATTCGTAGGTTCAAATCCTGCCACCCCAGCCAAACGAAAATCCGTTCACGTAAGTGGGCGGATTTTTGTTTGTATTATTCATTATTCAATATTCATCATTCTTTCTTCATTCTCAAAGAACGGATTTTCAAATGAATAATGAATATTGAAGTCGCTTCGCTAATGAAAAATGAATAAAACGGGACGAAAATTCGTCCCGTTATTTTTTATTTATATGCTTTTATGAGTCTTTCATAATCTTCGTCAGATATTGTGCAGATTGAGCCATGACGGGGATTAAATGCCATTGAATAGTCATCAGGGTTAACTGCTTTGAAATTTTCAAAATCAATTGTCTGTTGCATAAAGAAGCGGTCTGTGCCGTACTCATCCATAACCATTACCCACTCATTTGTGCCTGTAATATTATAGATTTCGCTACCCTCTACCCCAGTTTTTGCAAGAGATACTATAACAGGCTTATCTTCATAAGGTCCTGTGAGATTCTTGGATTTAACATAGGCTATTGTCTGGTCTTCGTCGTGCTTGAAATAGAGATAATATGTCTCTGTTTCTTTGCAAAATGCAATATCACCATCAATAGTCTGAATATGACGGCAATAAAGTGGTTTAGGCTCTGTCATAGTTTTCATATCGGTTGAATGAGCATAATACATTCCTGCAACATCATTTTCGACAGTTGAATGAGCCCAATAAATCATATATTGCTGCTCTTTTTCATCCCATATTGCTTGGGGTGCCCACGCTCTTGTGGTGGTTGCAAATTCGCGACCAAAATCACGGATATCAATGATTGTTTCGTCTGTCCAATTAACTAAATCCTTTGATTTCCAAGTGACTAATGCATGATTTGATGTCCAACCCTCTTGACATTTCATATCAGTACCGATTATGTAATAGAAATCGTCTTGACCTTTGAAAATATAAGGGTCACGGACACATTTTTTGCCCTTTGTCTGAATGATTACAGGTTCATTATTATTGAGTGCTGTGAAATTATATCCATCTTCACTTACTGCAAAATGTATTCTTTCTTCCTGTGGCTCGTTGCCCACAAAATAACAGAAAAGGTATTTTCCGCTTTTGTTTTTAGCAGGTGTTGCAAATGACATAACTATCCCCTTATTCTAACGCAAAAATTGCTTCATCAAGGCACATTCTCAATGACTTGCCTTTGATTCTCTTCACAAATGATTTATAATCTTTTTCGTCCTTACATTCTTTGAGTTTGTTACTTGTAGGGACTTTTTTCATATTGCCACCATTGAGATGGATAAGACAATCTAACGCACGGTCATAAACAGGCTTATTTTGTCTTGCTTTAACGCCAGTAAGAGTTACAATAATTTCATCTTCAACACTTATATCACTGATTTTCACGAATGATTTTCCATTTGTTACTGGGGTTAATAAACCATTAACCATTACTGTTGCTTCATCGAAATCTTCGATATCTTTGAAATTAAGAGTATATGTTCTCTTTTGTGGAATGCATTTGAGAGCCTTGCCACCCTTGATTTCAAATGTTAGAGTATCTTTGTTTTCGGTCACGGTCATTGTTGAGATTGAATATTCACCATTCTTATACTTACCTGTTTCACCATCGTCTTCATAGAAACTGAATGTGTTATTACCACGATAAATATCAATACTAAGGCGTTCAGGACAATCCCATGAATTGCCGTTATCCGCTGACATTGGTATAATTGCACCTTCTTTTGCGAATACGGGAATTGTGTTGATTGGGCTATTGACATAAACTGTTTGATTGCCTTTATAGATTTTGCCGTCGAAGATATTAGTCCATCTTCCCTCAGGCAACCACACTTTTGTTGCAGCAGTCTTTGTGTTTTTATCAAGTTTTGTTGTTACAGGACAAACAAGCAACTCTGAACCAAAGAAATATTCGTTTGGCACTTCATAGCTGATATTTGTTTCTGGATATTCATAATACATTGGCTCGCAAAGAGCTCTGCCATCGTTAAATGAACGATAATTCATTGCATAAATATATGGAATCAATTTATGACGAAGGCGCAAATACTCTGTACCCAATGTTTCTGCTTCCCAAGAGAAATTCCAAGGCTCTTTGCCGAGAATGTCAAGACTTGTTGAGTGAAGTCTTAAAATTGGTAAGAATACGGCAAGTTGTAACCAACGGATATAGAGTTCATCATCGTGCTCACCCATCATGTGACCGCCGATATCATGGCTCCACCAAGTATAGCCACAGTTGGCAGCATTTGCTGTAAAATATGGTTGGAAATCAAGAACTTTCCAGTTAATTGCAGTATCACCAGAAAAACCAAGTGGATAACGATGAGAGCCAATGCCTGCATAACGAGAAAGAATCATTGGACGACGCTCTTCACGGTCTGTGTCAAGATAGTGATAGTGGTTGAGAAGCCACAATGGGTCAAGACCTGCTTTTTTACTCTTTGTACCTTGTTGCCAGTCAATCCACCAGAAATCAACACCCTGATTTTCATAAGGATGGTGAAGAACATCAAAATAGGCATTAATGAACTTTTTATCAGTCAAATCAAACTGAACTGTTTTTTCAGTTGTTTTGTCAACACCTGTTGCATCTGCCATTTCTTCATACATATCTTCAAAAGCACGAACACCATCTGCAGGGTGAAGATTAAGGGTAACTTTAAGCCCCATATCGTGAAGTTTCTGCAAAAATGCTTTATAGTCAGGGAACAATTCAGTATTCCAGCTATATCCTGTCCAACCACTGTTTAAAATATTGCTTGATTTATATCTCTTATTAAACTGCTTTTTAAGGTCAACCCAATGCCAGTCCATATCAACTGTTGCGATAGTAAGTGGAATATCACGACGGAAGAATTCAGACATTAAATCTTCATATTCTTTTTGAGTATATGCACGATAACGGCTCCACCAGTTGCCTAAAACATAACGAGGCACAAGTGGTGGCTTACCTGTGATTTTATAGAAATCATTGAGCCAATCAATATAATTTTTGCCAAATGCAAAAACATAAATGTCTTTTGTGCCACTCTTTCTTGTTTCGAGCATTCCGTCATCACACAAAAGCAAAGTTTTGCTGTCGTCATAAATTGAAACACCATCAAATGAAACGATACCATCTTTAAGTTCAACCGGACCATAAGTACCATCAAGAGTACGAGTTGTACCCTTTAAATTGTGTTCGCTATTATATGCCACTTGTTTGCCATCAATTACAGCGTATTTAAAGCTACCATTATGATTATTGATTACAAATTCTACCTTGTCTGTTGTGATTTTAAGAATATCAACTGACTCGGTATGTGTAAAATTCATTTTACCGAAATCACGATACCACACGGCTTGTGATGGCAAATCTGAGAATACCCCGTCAGGTGAAAATTCCACTCGAAGCATTCTTTCGGTTAACACGGTAACACGCACATTTTTGCTGATAATAATGTTATCTGCACATGCTTTACCATTAGTTTTTGCTAATAATTGTTGGTTAAGTTCTGACATATAATCCCCGCCCTATTATATTTCGTCATAGGAAAATGCTTTTGACATTATTTTAAGGTCAGTTACATTTTCTGATAATACTACTTCTGTATTTTCAAGTGTCAAAGGTTCTTTGCTGTAAGCTGAACAAGCTAAAACCCCATTGACATAAAGTTTTAACAATCCATTTGGTTCACACACAATTGAGAGTTTATCCCCAACTCTTAAAAATGCTTCACTATGGCTTATTTTATCATTAAGACGGATTACTGCATAGCCACTGTGACTATTTACATTGAAGAAGTCACCAAAGCCTAAAAGTGTTCCGTCTTCTGCCTTATTAACTGTGCAATGAACTGTGAAATCTCGGTCACTTGGCAATTTGTTATCATCACAGACAAAATCAGCATAATATTTACCTTTGAATGTGATGTCGGTGAAATCATCGAAAGCATTCTGAACTGTCAATGACACATAAGGCTTTTTAACAGGATTTTCAAAGGTTACTTTCAAGGTGCTGTAATCTTCAAGCAATTCAAATCCTGCAATTTTTGCGTTTGATGAAATCATTTCAGAATTTATATAAATTCTGTCGTCAAAGAAAAGTAAGAGTTCTTTATCACTATTAAATCTGCCGTAAGTAAGTTGTGGCGCATTTTCTTTAACATTTGTAAATTTCATAATGACAACTTCATGTGGTGCTAATTCAAGTGAAATCTCATCACCATAGTTATATGTTTTTTCGTCTTTCTCGTGGTCATAAGGGTATACAAATGCGAGTTTCAAATTTTCTGTACCCTTAAATGTACCAAAAGATTCGTCAAGTTTGAATTTAAATGATTGATTACGTTTTGCGGGGTTACGAAGCGACACTATACCCTTATTTTCTGTCCAAGCAGAATAACCATAAACTTCACCATTTGCAGGACATCCACCAATAAATTGTGATGTTTTAAGAACATCATATTCGTTACGGATAAAGCGAAGTGCATCTGCATTAATACGCCATTTAGCATCATTAAACATATTGTATGAATAATAGAGTTCCCAGAAAGCAGTGCCACGAGTTGTCATCATAAACATATATTTACGATACTCTTCGTCCGTCATTGAGATTTTTGCAGTGTTACCATAAATCGGGTCATGATTATAAAGAAATTCATTTGGAAATTGATAGTTTCTCACAACACTGAAATCATAATAGCAATTATCACGATATGTGAGAGTACGGTCAACATCTTTGTCACCTAATTTTTCACCTTTTTTAGTCTTATCAATAAACCCGATATCATTGCTATTCTGAATCCATAAGCTATCAGACCACTGTAAAAACCAAGGGCTTGGTATTGAATAACTTGTTTGATTTATCCACATATCCTTACCAATTGTTTCTCTTGAAAGACGAATCTTTTTGAAAATGCTTATCCAACTCTCCCACATTTCTGTGTATTGGTACATTCCGTTATATCCGCCAACCATATGACCGTGGTTTTTGTTTTTACAAGCAGTGAGCAAAAATCCGTCAAGTTTCCAATAATTGATATCAAATTTCTTTGTGTAGTCAAGATAATAATCAGTTATATTTTTTATGTAAGCTGAAGATGAAACGCAGACATCGTTAGCTTCTTTATTATAACCACCCTTACCTGCTTTTTCCATATTCTTACCAAACTTACCGGTCTTGTCATTATAACCACCACGTGGACCATTCCACAGACCAAATTCTGATGAGAATTTTCTAGCAAGAGCGGATGCAGGATAAAGCTCGTTAGGGAATTTTTTATTAAATGACCAGAAGTCTGCATCCCAATCAACAAAACCATCATCAACAACATATGAATCGAGTGGTGGCACAAGTGTCTTTGTGAGCCCTTTTTCGATTTCCATAAAAGATTTTGTTATATTTTCGTCAGTTATATCGTGCATATGGTCATACCAGGAATTATATTGAAATCTTGGCTTGACTTTTCTTGAGATTTCACGAATATATGTAAGAAAATCTTCACGGATTACTCTTTGTTCAAGACCTCTTGCTGCGCCAACAACTGTTTTCCAGGTTCTATATGTATGACCGCAATTAAGATTCAACTTATCAAAGCGCTTACCACTATAATGACGGATAAAACCAACTTTATCTCTGATTTTTGTTTCTGTCACAGGAAATTCTGAGCCAAAGAACAAGCCATTCATATAAAATGGTTGACCGAGTGATGCGTAATAACCACTGATATGAGCTTTTTCAACATCACCAATTGTCCACATCTGTTCAAGATTATCAATACAGATATGTTCACAGTCAATATAGTCAATTGTGACAAGGTTTTGTCTGTCAGAATCAATCATCATTTCGATATATTTATGCATATAATGCTTGTCGTCTTCAATTTCAACATTAACGATAAATGTTATTCTTGCACCATTGTAAGCATAGGGTTTGAAAATAAATTCAACTCTGCGTTTGAACACATTCACATTATCAAGTGTTAAATCATTTGATGACAAGAAATCAGTTGCAAAACCAAAAAGTTTTTTTCTTTTAAATGCAATGAAGAATTCTGCCGAAAACATTTTAAAAGAGAGTGATTTATTACCGTCAATTCTTTTATTTATGATTTCAGTTGTAACAAGTTTATTATTCTCTGTTGAAAATCGGCGTTCGATATAATCGTTACCAATTACAGCGGTGTTGTTTTCAAATATTGCATAAGAACCAGACATTTTATTCTACCTCACCAAACAATATTTTTTCTGTTGCTTTTGCAGCATCTTCAACAATCTGCACACAGGGACGCTTTTTATAATACTCTGCTGTTCTCTCTTCAGGAACACTTGAATTTTCAGGCTTTGTGAGTCCTAGCAATTCTTTACAAACAATAGAATGATTTGTCTTTTTAAATTCTTCTGCGATTGCACGAACTTTTTCATAGACTTCTGCTTTTGAAAGTTCTGGATATTTAAGTCCGACAACCATTGCACTACCACTGACTGCACCACATACTTCTCTCATTCTGCCAACTCCACCACCGAGACCTGAAGAAATGTTCAAAGCTATTTCTTCACTTAAACCCAAATCCGTCGCAAAGGCTGCAAAAACTGCTTGAGAACAATTTTTACCTTCCATAAATAATTCAACTGCACGTTCAGAATATTTTGACAAATAAATCACCCATTTTTGTATTGATAGTAGAATTCTACCATATATTGTATTCACTTGCAATAAAAAAAGCAGTAGATTTCTACTGCTTTTATTCAGGTAATCGTTTATTTTCTTTTAGATTGGACAATTCAGGGATGAAATATTCTTTTGTCAAAGTAATTAAGATTTTTGCTTCAACAAAATTAACTCCATCATTATCCAAACCATTTTTACTAGCCTTGACTATTGTGTTCTTTTCTTCATTTATTTCATAGACATATTTTAGTTCTTCATAAGTCATCAAAAGTTCGCCTTTTGCATCTTTTTTCCCTGAAAATTCAAGTACCGTTGCACTGGGAAACTCGGCATTAATTTTAACTATTGCCACAAGATTTTCTTTTTTTGAGCCGTACTTATCAGAAACAGCAACAATAAATTTGTTATTTGGATTATCACTAAAGAAAACTTCGGCATTACTATTTTCAATTTTCTCCATATCTTCATCACTGATTAATGGATTACTTTGACTTTTTTTAGTGGTTGTTGTTGAGCTTGTAACCTTTTCATCTGTTTTTGATTCAGTTTGCTTTTCAGTTTGACTTTTAGTTGTAGTTTCTGTTGTCAATGTCAAGTCTGTTGTGTTTTCAGTAGTCGTTGTTGTGGTATTTTCTCCATCTACATTTTTGTCACAACCTACAAAAACAAAGCATAGCATTAGAAACACCAAAATAATAGGTAAAATTTTTTTCATATATATCACCTTATAAAAAAAGGGCGTGATTAACACACCCTTCTTCTAAATTAACTTTAATTATGCACCAAGGCCGCCAAGGAGACCCATGATAACATTAACAAGTTCCATAATGTCGAAATCAGCGAACATTACTTTTACCATTTCAATGATACCTGCGAAATCCATCCTGCGCACCTCCTTCACTTATATCGATGTGTACATAATAACATTAACAATTAATTATTTCAACACTTTTTGTCTAAAATGTTGAACAAATATATTGTTAAGAATTTGTTAATAATCAACAAAAATTAACATTATGTTGATTATTTTAAATAAAAATAAAACCCCACTCCTTATGGAATGGGGTTGATTTAATTATTCTTAAATTATTTAAGAGTAACTTTTGCGCCAACTTCTTCGAGTTTAGCTTTGATGCTTTCTGCATCTTCTTTAGAAGCTGCTTCTTTAAGTACTTTTGGAGCACCGTCAACAACAGCTTTTGCTTCTGCAAGACCAAGACCTGTAACTTCACGAACTGCCTTGATAACCTTGATTTTTTCTGCGCCAACTTCTGTAAGTTCAACGTCGAATTCTGTCTTTTCTGCTGCTGCTTCTGCGCCTGCTACTGGAGCTGCTACTGCAACTGCAGCTGCTGCTGATACGCCAAATTCTTCTTCTACTGCTTTAACGAGCTCTGAAAGCTCAAGAACTGTAAGAACTTTAAGTTCTTCAACGATTGCCATAACTTTTTCTGATGCCATGGTAATTTACCTCCAATTTTTAAATCAAATATTTTTTATAGTTTATTTTTTAATTATTCAGCAACTGGTGCTGCTTCGCCATCTTTGTCAACAATAGCTTGTACTGCACGAGCAAAAGATGCGATTGGTGCATTGAATGCACTAAGAACTGTAGCAAGCAATACTTCTCTTGAAGGAAGTTTTGCAAGTGCGTCGAGTTTTTCAAGGCTGATAACTTCACCATCAAGGTAACCTGATTTAAGTGAGAAATTATCGTTTTTGTCAGCATATTTGCCGAGAATTCTTGCTGCTGCAACATAGTCATCTTTACTTGTTGCGATAGCTGTTGTTCCTTCAAGAACGCTACCCATATCAGCAAGGCTTGTTCCTTCGATGGCACGGCCAAGAAGTGTATTCTTTACAACTGTGTATTCAACACCTGCTTCACGGAGCTCTTTACGAAGCTTTGTATCGTCTTCAACGCTGATACCTTTGTAATCAACAACAACACCTGCGATTGAAGCATCGATTCTTTCTTTAAGAGCAGCCACTTGCTGTTTCTTTAATTCTAAAACCTTCTCGCTTGGCAAACGGATTCACCTCCTATATGATTTTTAAATGCGCTTGCAAGGAGAAAAAATATGCCTCTTCTGCAAAGACAGAAAAGGCATAGAAACATTTTAATTAAATGCTAATATCCTCGGTAGGTAGTAAAAACTTTACGCTAAAAGCACCTACTGTCTTTGGCAAGCTTAAATATATTAACATACCCTTTTGGGTTTGTCAATAGTTTAATTATTCAGCAACTGGAGCTGCTGTGAATTTGTTAGCGTTGATTTTAACGCCAGGGCCCATTGTTGAAGCAACAGTAACAGATTTAATGTACTGACCTTTTGTTGCTGCTGGCTTTGCTTTAACGATAGCATCCATAAGTGTATCAAGGTTTTCCTTGAGTTTTTCGCCACCGAATGATACTTTACCGATTGGGCAGTGGATGATATTTGTTTTGTCAAGACGGTATTCAATCTTACCAGCCTTAGCTTCTGTAACAGCCTTAGCAACGTCAGGAGTAACTGTACCTGCTTTTGGGCTTGGCATAAGACCACGAGGACCGAGAACTTTACCGAGACGACCAACAAGACCCATCATATCAGGGCTAGCGATACATACGTCGAAGTCCATGAAGCCACCCTGGATTTTTTCCATAAGGTCTTCTGCACCAACATATTCAGCACCTGCTGCAAGAGCTGCGTCAACTTTATCGCCTTTTGCGAAAACTGCAACTCTAACTTTTTTACCTGTGCCGTTAGGAAGAACAACAGCGCCTCTAACCTGCTGGTCTGCGTGACGAGAGTCAACACCGAGACGAACGTGAAGTTCAACTGTTTCATCAAATTTAGCAGTTGCGCCCTTTACTGCGAGTTCAAGAGCTTCTGCTGTATCATAAAGTTTTGTTCTGTCGATAAGCTTTGCGCTTTCAACATATTTCTTTCCGTGTTTCATAATTCAATTTCCTCCAAAATAGTGGTTAATCGGATTCTGATTTTTCCTCCCACAAGGAGAATCAGTCTACTACAGTAACGCCCATGCTGCGTGCTGTACCTGCAATCATGCTCATTGCAGTTTCAATTGTTGCAGCGTTAAGGTCGGGCATTTTCTGCTCAGCGATTTTTCTAATCTGCTCTTTTGTGATTGTAGCTACCTTTGTTTTGTTAGGCACACCTGAACCACTCTCAATTCCGCATGCTTTCTTGATAAGAACTGCTGCAGGTGGAGTCTTTGTTACGAATGTAAATGTACGGTCTGCATAAACTGTGATTACAACTGGGATAATAAGACCCATGTCGTTCTTTGTGCGTTCGTTGAATTCCTTTGTGAACGCCATAATGTTAACACCGTGTTGACCAAGCGCAGGACCAACAGGTGGTGCTGGTGTTGCTTTACCAGCAGGGATTTGAAGCTTAATAAAGCCTACTACTTTTTGAGCCATTTTTAGCACCTCCAAAATTCGTGGTATGGCGGAACAGACAGCTCTTCTGCTCCTCCCACGACGCTTTGACAAAAGCGTCATAAAAAGCGTGAATTACGCTAATTACCAAATTAAATAAATTAGTCTTCGACCTTTTCTACTTGGTCGAGTTCAAGGTCGACAGGAGTTTCTCTGCCGAGCATTGAAATTACTACGCATACTGAGTTGTTGTCGATATCAAGTTCACGAACAACACCCATAATGCCTTCGAATGCACCGTCGATAATTGTAACCATATCGCCGATTTCATAGTTGATTTCGATGACTTTCTTTTCAACACCCATATCGTAAACTTCTTTCTCTGTGAGAGGAACCGGTTTACTTTCTGGACCAACGAAGCCTGTAACACCACGAGTGTTGCGGATTACATACCAAGTGTCATCTGTCATTGCAAGGTCGCCTGTTTCTTCGTCTTCAAAAACTGCAACCTTAACCATTACATAACCGGGGAAGATTTTTCTTTCCACTTCTTTTTTTTGCTCGTCCTTAATTTCAGTAACGATTTCTGTGGGAACTTTAACCTCTAAAATCAAGTCGTGCATTTTACGGTTTTCAACAATCTTTTCAATGTTTGTTGCAACCTTGTTTTCATAACCTGAATAAGTATGAACTACATACCATTTGGAGATTTCTGCCATAACTTAATCTCCTTTCGATTATTTCATTAAAAACAAGCTAATCATATTTGCTGCCTTTGTTGTTGTTTCAGTAACTTCTTCTTTTGAAGCAAGTCCTACCAAAGCATCAATAATTGCTGCAAGGCCTTGGTCAACTGCAAAAATTGCGATACCAACGATTGCAACGACAACAATAACAACCAATGAATTGTTAAGAACTGTTTTTCCGGATGGCCATGTAACCTTTTTGCACTCACCCTTAAAGTCTTTGAAGAACTTTTTGATTGCTGGACCAATTTTCTTTAAAGGATTTTCCTTTTTCTTGCCAGCATCCTTTTTCTTCTCAACTACTTCGGCAGTGGTCTTTTCTTTTTTGTCAGACATTGCACTAACCTCCGAATTACTTTGTTTCCCTATGGAGAGTGTGTTTCTTGCAGAATCTGCAATACTTGTTCATTTCCATTCTGTCGGGAGTGTTCTTCTTGTTTTTCTTTGTGTTGTAGTTTCTTTGTTTGCACTCTGTGCAAGCCATTGTGATTTTTACTCTCATTTTTCGGCACCTCCGTTAATGTGTTATCTGAAAAATCAGCAGATAACTTTGTATAGCCTGCCTCGTAAAAATGGGCACAAAAATAAAGCCCTCTTTCTCGAGGTACGGGTATTTTAGCATACTTGTCAATAGATGTCAAGTGATTTTGTAAAGTTTTTATAATTTGAAATCAGGTTCTGTTTTCGTGCAAAAAAATGCTTAATATAATGTATATTATTATAAATCTTTTTATATATTTTGACAAAAGTGATTTTTTTGTGGTTTTGCTGTTGACTGAAATCCCCTTTTGTGATAAAATTTCAAAGATAAATTGAAGGAGGTAATAACAATGTTGAATCTTTACACTTGCAAACAAAAAAACATTGGTATTGCTATTCCATCTGCTATCGGTTGTTCACAAAACACAATCGATAATATTTCTCATTTTCATTTTGTTTTTTGACGACGGATTTACCGTCGTTATTTTTTTGTGTTTTTCGGTATTTTAATATTGAATAATACAATATTATATAGTATAATAATTAGTTGAAATAAATTGAAAGGCTGGTGTGAATTTTGAAAGCGTATTTAATGCTTGAAAACGGCGCTGTTTATGAAGGACAAGCTGCCGGAAAATTCAAAGAAACTGTATGTGAAGTTATTTTCAACACATCAATGACCGGATATGTTGAAATGCTCTCTGACCCATCAAACACAGGCTTGGGTGTTATTATGACTTACCCACTCATTGGTAACTATGGTGTTTGTCTTGAAGATATGGAAAGTGACAAGCTCTACCCTGCTGCACTTTTAGTTCACGAACTCTGTGACACTCCATCAAATTTCAGAAATGAAATGACTCTTGAAGATTTTCTTATCAAATATGATATTCCTTGTGTAACTGGTCTTGACAACCGTGCAATCGTTATGAATATTCGTGAAAACGGTGCTATGAAAGCTATTATTACAGATGATATTTCTGACAAGGATGCATTACTTAATAAAATCAAGGCATTTGAAATAAAGAATGAATATAAAGGTGTTGACGAAGAAATTTCTAACGAAGGCGTTAAAGTTGCATTTATCGACCTTGGTGCAAGAAAGAGTTTCGCAAACGCTTTCGCTCAGCGTGGTTATGCTGTTACTAAATTCTCAAAACTCAATGCAGATGAAATTCTCGCAGGTGGTTATGAGGGCGTTGTAATCAGCAATGGCGTTGAAGACCACAATGCATTTTCTGATATAATCCCAGAAATCAAGAAACTTATGGATAATAATATGCCAATTTTTGCAATCGGCTTAGGTCACCAGCTCGTTGCCCTTGCAAATGGTGGTAAGGTAGAAAAAATGCTTCACGGTCACAGAGGTTGCAACTACCCTGTAAGATTCAATGATAAAGACAAAACATACATTACAGCACATAATCATGGCTATGCAGTTACAGAAGTTCCTGCAAACGCAGATGTGCTTTGCATAAATGTTAATGACAAGACAATCGAAGGACTTAAATACAACAACAAGCCAGTTATGACTGTTCAGTTTATTCCTGACACAGTTAAAGGTCCTAACACTGCTTTCTTGTTTGAAGATTTTAAAAATTTGATTAAGGAGGGCAAATAAGATGTTGGATAAAAGCATTAAAAAGGTAATGGTTATAGGTTCTGGTCCTATCATTATCGGTCAGGCTGCTGAATTTGACTATGCCGGCACTCAGGCTTGTCGCTCTCTTAAAGAAGAAGGCGTTGAAGTTGTTCTTGTAAACTCTAACCCTGCTACTATCATGACTGATGGTGACATTGCAGATAAGGTTTATATTGAACCACTTACAATTCCTACACTTACAAAGATTATTGAAAAAGAAAAACCAGACTCACTTCTCCCCTCTCTTGGTGGACAAACAGGTCTTAACCTTGCGATGGAATTAAATGAGTTAGGAATCTTGAAAGAAAATAATGTCCGTCTTATCGGTATCAATGCCGAATCAATCAAAAAAGCTGAAGACAGACAAGAATTCAAAGACACAATGGAAGCTATTGGCGAACCTTGTATTGAATCATTGGTTGTTGAAACAGTTGAAGATGCTCTCGATTTCTCTGCTAAAATCGGCTATCCTGTTATTGTTCGTCCTGCATACACACTTGGTGGTACAGGTGGTGGTATCGCTTATGACGAAAAGCAATTGTTTGAAATCGCATCAAACGGTATCCGTCTTTCTCGTGTAAATCAGGTTCTTATTGAAAAATGTATTTCAGGTTGGAAAGAAATCGAATTTGAAACAATGCGTGACTCAAAGGGTAACTGCATTACAATCTGTTCAATGGAAAACATGGACCCTGTTGGTATTCATACAGGTGACTCAATCGTTGTTGCTCCTGCACAGACACTTATGGATAAAGAATATTCAATGCTTCGTAATGCTGCCCTCAACATTATTGATGCTCTTGACATTCAGGGTGGTTGTAATGTTCAGTTCGCTCTTCACCCAACATCATTCAAATATGCAGTTATTGAAGTTAACCCTCGTGTTTCTCGTTCATCTGCATTGGCATCAAAAGCAACAGGTTTCCCTATTGCGAGAGTTGCGTCAAAAATTGCTCTCGGTTTAGGTCTTGATGAAATTCCTAACGCTGTTACAGGCAAGACATTTGCATCATTTGAACCTACAATTGACTATATCGTATGCAAGTTCCCAAAATGGCCTTTTGACAAGTTTGTTACTGCTAAAAAGACACTTGGTACACAGATGAAGGCTACTGGTGAAGTTATGTCAATCGCTCGCACTTTCGAAGCAGCACTTCACAAATCACTTCATTCTCTTGAAGAAAACAAAGAGTCACTTCTTCTTGATTCACTTATGGAAATGAGCAAAGAAGAAGTTCACGAACAACTTTATAATGTTGACAACATGCGTGTTTATGCTATCGCAGTTGCAATTTATAAGGGAATTTCACTTGAAGAAATCCACGACATCACAAAGATTGATATGTGGTTCTTGAATAAAATTAAAAACATTGTCGAGATGGAAAAAGTTCTCAAATCTGGTAAATGCGATAAAGAAACTCTTTTCGCAGCTAAGAAAATGGGCTTTACAGACAATGTTATCGCTAAAAATGTTGGTACAACAAAGAGTGCTATCAAACACATGAGAAAACTTTGGGATATTATGCCATCATTCTCAATCGTTGATACTTGTGCTGCTGAATTCAAGGCGCAGACACCTTACTACTATTCAGATTACGGTATTGCTAACGAAGTTAATCCAAAGACTGATAAGAAAAAGATTATGGTTCTTGGTTCTGGTCCAATCCGTATTGGTCAGGGTGTCGAATTTGACTACTGTTCAGTTCATTCAGTTTGGGCTCTCAAAAAAGCAGGTTGTGAAGCAATTATCGTAAACAATAACCCTGAAACAGTTTCAACTGACTTTGACGTTTCTGATAAGCTCTATTTTGAGCCACTTACACCTGAATATGTCACAAGCATTGTTGAACTTGAAAATCCTGACGGTGCTATTGTTCAATTCGGTGGACAGACTGCTATTAAACTCACAAAGACACTTAATGATTTAGGTGTTAAGATTCTCGGTACTGATGCTGACCATGTTGACGCAGCAGAAGACAGAGAAAGATTTGATGAAATTCTTGAATTCTGTGATATTGCTCGTCCTAAAGGACAGACAGTATTCACAGCACAAGAAGCAATTGCTGCTGCACATTCACTCGGCTACCCTGTTCTTGTTCGTCCAAGTTATGTTCTTGGTGGACAAGGTATGCAGATTGCAGCAAGTGATGAAGACATCATTGAATTTATGGGTATTATTACAAGAACAATTCCTGACCTTTCAGAACACCCTGTTCTTGTTGACAAATACCTTATGGGTCAAGAAGTTGAAGTTGACGCTATCTGCGACGGCAAAGACATTCTCATTCCTGGTATTATGGAACACATTGACCGTGCAGGCATCCACTCAGGTGACTCAATTTCAGTTTATCCTGCAGTTACACTCTCACCTAAAGTACAGAAAACAATTGTTGATTATACAAAGAGACTTGCATCTGCATTGCATGTTATCGGTATGATGAACATACAATTTATCGTACTTCGTGAAACAGTTTATATTATCGAAGTTAACCCTCGTTCTTCAAGAACTGTTCCTTATATCTCAAAGGTTACAGGTATTCCTGCAATCTCACTTGCAACAAGAGCAATGCTCGGCGAAAGAATTGCTGACATGGGCTACGGCACAGGTCTTTACAAGAACAGCGGTTATTATGCAATTAAACTTCCTGTATTCTCATTCGAAAAGATTATCGGTGCTGACACTTCTCTTGGTCCTGAAATGAAATCAACTGGTGAAGTTCTCGGTATTTCAACAGACTACAACGAAGCACTTCTCAAGGCATTCGAAGGCGGCGGAGTTTCAATGCCAAAGAACGCAAAGATTGTTGTTACTGTTCGTGATAAGGACAAGGCAGAAATCGGTGAAATGCTTAAAGAATTCAAAGATTCTGAATTTGAATTCTATGCAACACCTGGTACTTGCAAAGTTATTCGCGAAGCAGGAATCGAATGTAAAGAAGTTAATCCACTTACAGGTGCATCACCTAACATTATGGATATGCTTCAGAATGGTGAAGTTTCACTCATTATTAACACACCAACACACGGACGCCTTGCAGACCGTGACGGTTTCAAACTTCGTCGTCTCGCTGTTGAATCGGGTACATCTTGTCTTACATCTCTCGATGCTGCACTCAGCGTTATGAGAAGTACATTCATTGTTCCTGACGGTAAAATGAGTCTTACTGACATTGCAACACTTAAAATAAATAATTAACATAAATCATATAATTAAACAGAAAAGTTGAAATGGGAAAACTCATTTCAACTTTCTGCATTTATTATTTGGAGATGTTTGTTATGGCACACAATATCATTGACTATGCGCTTTTAAATGCCCACAAGGATTTTGATACACTTCCTTTTTCTAAAATTGACGGTTTAATTTTTGCTCAACTGGCTTACATAAGTTTTGATAATCTTGTTCCTGACTCTAAAAATAAAGGCAAAGGCTTTTATCTTTCAGAAATTCTTCAATGTGATGACTATGAAGCGCTCTTTCCACTTGAAAGAACAGCGGAGAGAAATAAAAAATTACTAAATGCTGTGGCATACAGTAAAAGATACGGTAAAATTCGTGTAAATTACTATGAAGATATTCTTGATTATGAGCAAGACACTCAATTCTGTGCAATTACATTTATTTTGCCTAACGGTGATGGTTGCATCGCATTTAGGGGCACGGATTCAACCATTACGGGTTGGAAAGAGAATTTTAATATGCTCTATATGTCCCCTGTTGCTGCGCAAAAATTATCAGTACCCTATGTTGAGCAAGTGTCAAAAAGGATTAAGGGTAATATCACACTTGTCGGTCATTCAAAAGGTGGCAATTTAGCTATTTATTCGGGCACAATGTGTTCTGACAAAGCAAAGAAAAAGATAGTTGAGATTCAGAGTTTTGATAGTCCCGGTTTCAGTGAAGAGTTCATTAATTCTGACAACTATATTCAGACTGAAGAAAAAATCACAAAACTTATTCCCGAAGAATCGATATTCGGTTTGCTTCTTAATAATCGTGATACATATCGTATTATTAAGAGTGACGGCTCGGGCGTTTTGCAACACGACCCATTCTTATGGCAAATCGAGAATAACGATTTCATAAACGGTGAAAAGGTTTATATGCGTTCACAATTCATTGATAACACCTTCAATGATTGGGTATATAACTCTGACCCAAATCAGAGAAAAATGTTTGTTGAAGCTATGTTCGACATTATTGAGTCAACAAATGCTGAAAATGCAGAGAGTTTTCTTGACTGGAGTGAAAATATCAAGAATAATACTTCATTGGTATTTGATACTCTCAAAGAGCTTGACCCTGAAACGAGAAATCTTGTGTTAAGTGGTGTTGGCTCAATTTTCTCAACTCTCAACAAAAATGTAAAATCCACCCCGAAAAAGCTCTGGGCGGATACTGTTAAAAAATTTAAAGACATGACAAGTAGCGAAAGCGAAGAACAATAAATGTCATAAACGTCAGTTCGAAACCATCCTGACGAAAAATAAAACTACGGAGTGATAAAAAATGAATAAGAAAACGGTTTATGTGGTTAAAGCTGCAGTTATTGCAGCGATTTATGCAGGACTCACCTATTTTGCAGCTATGCTAAATGTAGCGTATATGGGAGTACAATTTAGATTTTCTGAAGCGTTGACAATTCTCGCAGCGTTCTCCCCTGCGGCTATTCCCGGACTTACAATTGGTTGCTTTTTAGGGAATATTACAAGTCCTTACGGAATTGTTGATGTTATTTGCGGAACACTTGCAACACTTATTGCAGCGGTTTTATCATATAAAACACGCAATATAAAGTTCAAGGATTTGCCGTTACTTTCTGCATTGTTCCCTGTAATTTCAAATGCGATTATTGTGGGTCTTGAAATCACATTGTTTATGCCAGAAGGATTTAAGTTCACGGCATTTTTAGTTTCGGCTTTTCAAGTAGGGTTTGGCGAACTTGTAATGTGCTATGGTCTTGGAATACCGTTATATAAAGTTATTAAAAAGACAAAACTTGATAAGAAATTATAAAAATAGCGTGATAGCCGATTGGTTATCACGCTTTTAATTTTATACAAATACATATAAATATAATCCAAGAAAATGAAGAAATGCGCCGAGAATTATAAAAATATGGAACACGGCATGGATATATTTTTTCTTTCTGCCAACGCCATAAAGAATTGCACCGATTGTATATGCTATTCCACCTGTGACCATTAGAAAGATTGCATCTTTACTGAAATGCTTCCATAAAACAAACACAGTCATAAAGGATGACCAGCCGATTACCATATATAATACCATTTGTATAACTTTTGTTTTATTGAAAAGAGTAAATGTTATTACAACGGCAGTTATTGCAGCAACCCAGCAAGCAATAAGCAATGTCCAACCCATAATGGGATTTATGGGTGCTACTGCAAGCACCATATAGGGTGTGATTGTGCCCACAATCATAAAGTTAATCATTGCATGGTCAACGACACGCATAACTTTTTTAGCATTATTTGGGCGCAAGCCATGATAAACCGATGAGCAAACAAACACAGAAAGCATTGTTAAGCCGTAAATTAGGCTTAAAACCACATAATCAACACGATTTAATGTTATTCCCCTAGCAACGCACAAAATGGTTGCAAAAAGAGCAAAGACGCCACCAATTATATGAGTTATTGAATTGACCCAATCTTCTTTTCGAGAATAATCAACTAATTTTATTGAATCTAATCTACTCATTATATCACCTACAAACATATTACTATTATTTGTGAGATTTTTCAATATATTAAATAAAAAAGGGATGTTATTAAACATCCCTTATATTCTATGCTTTATTTTTTCTTTTTACCAAAGAATCCTTTTTTATCGTCACCTAAATTATCAACATTAAACTCAATTGCAAGTTGTTTAATGAGTTCTTCTTGCTTAGCTGTGAGTTTCTTTGGAACATCAACAATAATGCGTACAAGTTGGTCACCTTTGCCGATACCACTTCTGCTTTGGATACCACGACCACGAAGTTTGAACACATCGCCCGGTTGAGAACCCGCTGGAATTGTGTATTCAACTGTTCCGTCAAGTGTTGGAACTTTGATTTTGCAACCCAATGCCACTTGCATAAATGACACATGAGCATCATACCAAACATTGTAGCCATCACGCTCAAAGAATGGGTGTGGTCGCACATTAACAACGATATTAAGGTCACCAGCAGGTCCACCATTAACACCCTTGTTGCCTTGGCCACGAACTGTCAAAATTTGACGGTCATCAACGCCCGCTGGAATATTGATATCAATTTTAACGCTCTTTCTAACTCTGCCTGCACCGTTACACTTTTTACAAGGATTTTCAATGATTGTTCCTCTGCCGTTACAACGGGTACAAGGTTTCGCAGACTGAATAACGCCAAATGGTGTTCTTTGCTGAACTGTTACCTGACCACGGCCCTGACATTCAGGACAAGTTTTTGGTGAATGTCCGCTTTGACAACCATTACCATGACATTCGTCACAGGTTTCAATTCTCATTGTGTCAATTGAACGAGGACAGCCTTTTGCTGCTTCTTCGAATGAGATTGTAACGCTTGCTTGAGTGTCACTACCACGCTGCGGCGCGTTAGGATTTGCTCTGCCGCCACCACCGAAGCCACCAAATCCGTTGCCAAAGATTGAGCCGAAGATGTCGCCAAGGTCGAAATCCATTCCACCAAAGCCACCGCCATAGCCACCTTGACCTGCACCATAATTAGGGTCAACACCTGCGTGACCGAATTGGTCATATCTTGCTTTTTTCTCGCTGTCAGAAAGAATTTCATAAGCTTCGTTTGCTTCTTTGAACTTTTCTTCTGCTTCTTTATTACCAGGATTTAAGTCGGGGTGATATTTCTTTGCTGCTTTTCGGTAAGCCTTTTTAATCTCATCATCAGATGCAGATTTATCAACACCGAGCACCTCATAATAGTCTCTTTTTTCTGCCATAAGTATTCTCCAAATAATAGGGATTCACGGACAGCTCTTTTATGAACTGTCCGTTTGTTTTACAATTATTCTACGTCTTTGAAATCTGCATCGTAGTAGCCGTCACCATTTGGTGCTGCGCCTGCATTTGGGTCATAACCAGCGCCTGCATCTGCACCACCCTGTGCAGCCTGTGCCTGTTTGTAAAGTTCTTCTGAAATCTTATAGAAAGCCTGTGTGAGTTCTTCTTGCTTTGACTTGATTGCTTCAAGGTCTTCACCCTTGAGTGCTTCTTTAAGAGCGTCAAGTTTTGTCTGAATATCTGCTTTATCGCTTTCAGGAAGTTTGTCGCCTTCGTCAGCGAGAATTTTTTCTACCTGATATACCATCTGGTCAGCAGCATTTCTTGTGTCAACTGCTTCTTTACGTTTCTTATCTTCTTCTGCGAATTTTTCAGCATCTTGAACTGCCTTTTCAATATCTTCTTTTGACATATTTGTTGAAGATGTGATTGAAATTGACTGTTCTTTATTTGTGCCAAGGTCCTTTGCAGAAACGTTTACG